>VBLS01000224.1 GCA_005878635.1 Methanobacteriota archaeon
TGTCGGCGTCGCGGAAGAAGATGGGGTTCTTGAGCTTCGTCCCCCGCGCCCGGAGCCATTCCGCGAGGCGATGGAGGGTTTCTTTGTCCTGGACGATGGCGGTCTCAATGAAGGGCTTGGATCCCTTGAGGAAGAGCTGCCCTCCGCTCTTTGGAGCGGTCATCGCGCTGACGGCGCACATCTTCGCAACGTTCGCTACGACTTCGGTGAACATCTCGTGCTGGTCCATCCGTCACCACTCCCGATGTTACACGTCCTGATACACCGCCGCCCGGTGGCTGGCAGGAAGAAAGGCGTAGACCTTGTTTTTCCTTTGGTCGACCGCCAACGTGTGGGACCCCTTCTCCGTTGGCACGGTTTCGAGGAGCTCCATGCGCCTCACGTCGAAGACGTCAATCACTCCGGGGTTGCCGACCGCGACATAGACATGGCCCAGCCCCGGGTTGAAGAAGACAACGTCCGGCGGGCCGCTCAGTTCCCCGACCAACTGAATCTCTCCCGAGTCCAGGTGAACCGCGACTAGCTCCTGTCCGTCACAAGCGCAGAAGAGCTGTCTCCCTCTCGGATCGAGATCGAGGCCATGCGGTCCTTTGGCGGGCACCTTGTATCGCTCCCGGATCGTCGAGGGAGTCTTCGCCTCGATTGCCACGATGAGGGGAGGATCCGCGATGTTTACGTAGAAAGCGGCCGTCCTCTCGTCGTACACGGCCCACCGAGGGCGCCCCGGAAGCACCACGGTTGCGATCACCGTCTTCTCGCCGACGTCAATCATCGAAACGGTCGACGAATTGCCGATTTCGGGGTCGCCCACGTTTGCAACGAGCAAGAGCCCTCGCGACGGCTCGAAGGCGAGGCCGTTGGGACGGATTCCAGCAGAGAGTCTCGCCAATTCCTTTTCCGTGCCCGCTGCGAAAATACTGATCGTGTTCTCGGCGCGATTTGCGGTAAAGAGAAAACCGCGTTCATCCGACACGAGAACGCCCGCGACACCCTTCAGTCCGTGAATGGACCGAAGGAACCGATTGGAGGCGGAGTCGATCACGTCGACATCATCGTTAGACGTATGGGCGACGTAGAGACGCGAGGATTCGTGATGGACCGCCGCGTGATCGAAGCCACCATCGCTTGCGTGCGCGGGAAGCTCGATGTGGCTCCGAAGGCGAAGGCTCATCGAGTCGGGTGCTCCAGCTTGGCCTTGCCTTCAACTTTGAGACGACAGTAGGCGTACAGCGCGTCGTACGCAGGGAACTGAAGCCGCATGTTCTCGAAATCGTCTTTCGCGTTCGCTCGGAATCCCAGCGCCATCGCCTCGAGGCCGGCACCCTCGGACCGCGGCGTTCGAGGCGCCGCGTCTGCCGAGCGCACGATTTCGGCCATGTCGAGGAGCGCCGGGTCCGTGAGCTTGTACTTCTTGATGATCGCGTCAAAGCTGCATCGCTCGTCGCCACCCTCCTTGTAATGAAACAGCTCGGCGCCGGGGCTGTCGTACGGGATTGCGCCCTGTTCCTTCGCGACGTCCAGGACCCTTTCCCGGGGCACGAACAGGAACTCCGCCTTCGGATCCACGAATTTAGTCACGAGCCAGGGGCACGCGATCCGGTCCACCTTCGCTTTCTCTCGAGTTACCCATTTCATCGAAGCCCTCCTTGAGTAGAGTCTCTACGCAGGTAGAGCATCTATGTATATTAAACCTGTCCGACGAGCCGGTCCCAGTTGCCATTGAGTAGCATATCTACGCATATAAGTCCGAACGCGCTTGGCCCGGCACGGGTGAGCTGATGGCGGCGACCGCACCGCGAGGCATGAAAATCGGAGCCGTCTCCCTTTGGCTGCTCCTGCTCTTGTCGGAAAAGCCGATGTACGGGTACGAAGTGATCCGGGAACTGGAGAAGCGGTTCTCCGGATACTGGAGGCCCAAGACTGGGACGATATACCCGGCCTTCGAGAAGCTCGAGGAGGGGGGTCTCGTGACCAGTCGAATCGAGTTCCGGGATGAAGGGCTCGACCGGAAGCACTACGCCCTCACGGAAAAGGGACGGACCGAGCTTTCCCAGACCATGACCCATTGGACCAAGATGATGGAAGTCTTGGAAAACTACCGAGAGGTCCACGAGTCAATCTTCCGGTACAAGGAACGGCTCAGCAAGAAGGATCTCTCGAAGTCCCTTGTGGCTTTAGGAGAAGGATTGAGCGGGCGCTCGGTCGACCTCTCCAGGGTCCTGCCGGGACAGAAGAAGATCCAAGTTCAGCCCACCGAGCCGGTGACGTTCAAGCTCCTCTACGCCAAGGAAGAGGACGAACTGGAAATCCACATGGAATTGAAATGGACCCCGACCCGCCCTGCACGCTCCGGGGCCAAGCCCTCGCCGCGTCCGAAGCGTTCGAAGCATATCGGCTGAGCTGGGTGGATCTACGGATCTCGAAAACTCGATCAATCGAGATGGGAACCTCATCTTCCTCGAGAAGGCGATCCGAACGGTCCACTTCGGTTTCCTCGGAGTGATCTTTGGCGTCTCTCTAGCCCAACTGGCATTCTCGGCCGTCGCGAATCGACGGGTTCATCGGACAGAGCATCCTCCCCACGTGCAGTCTGATGAAATGAAGTCACGAGACGATCTGCTGGAGGGGCCGGATCCCCCGCACCATGAGCTTCGCCTTCGCCCCACCGGCGCCCGCAGCTCCCACGACGATTCCAACGATGAAGCCTGACGCAAACCCCCCGATGATGGCGAATAGCACGGCACCACCCCACCCCAACAAGCCGAGGTCCGGGGTCGTGGCGGCCTTCACCAGCGCGCTAACGAAGTACCCGAGCCACCAGCCGCCCATGCCTCTATGAGGGCCGCTGCGAACCCAGCCTTGACGCTCATCGTCAACGCGCCGAACAACGTGCCGATCCCCATGATTCCCGCGAACGCGAGCAGATGGACGAGGTCCTCGTTGACGAGTGTACCGACCGCAACGAAGACGGCCGTCCCCGCCACGGAGCCGAAGAACAAAGAGACGTTGCGACGGGCTGTGCCTGGGAGCCGAGCGCGCGTGAACCGGGCCAAGTCTCGCGGACCAAACCGTCTCGGAGGCGTTGCC
>VBLS01000077.1 GCA_005878635.1 Methanobacteriota archaeon
ACGAATGCCACACGATCTCCGGGGACATGCACAGATTGCTGACCACGGCGTCGATCGGGTCGCGCGCGAATTCGTGGTAAGGCGTCTTCTCGACATCGCCGAGGACGAATTCGACGTTCCGAAAGTCGCGGATCCCGGCGTAGGCGCGCGCATGCATCAGCTTCACGCGGTCGAGGTCCACGCCGATGACGTGGCCCCCCAGGTCCGCCACGACGAAGGCGAGCCGGCCCTCTCCCGTGCCGAGGTCCACGACGCGGCGGCCGCGGAAATCCTCGTGCCGGATCTGGTCGAGGAGCATCGGCCGGACCGCGTCGGCGTCCTTCGCCGCCTCCCGCCACGGGAGGTCGCGGTTCACGCGGACGACGTCGGGCACCGGATCGCCGCGTTCCGCATCGCGCGGGAGGGATAAGAGGCTCCGGTGGACTTCGAAAAATCCACACGCTTATAGTCCGGGTCCCGATGGGAGTGACGGATTCCCGACATGGACGTCACGGAGCACGGCCATTACATCGCCGGCAAACAAGTTCCCGCCGCGGCGGAGGCCCGCTTCGAAGTCCTCGACCCCGCGACGAACCGACCGATCGCCCGCGTCGCATCCGGGGGAAAGGAGGACGTCGATGCCGCCGTCGACGCCGCGAGGCGCGCCTTCGAATCGCCCGATTGGAGGGACCTCGATCCGAGCAAGCGCGGACGGTTCCTGTGGCTCCTCGGCCAGCAGGTCCGGGACCGCTTTGAGGAACTGTCGCGTCTGGAATCGCTGAACGTCGGCAAGCCCCTGCGCGAGGCGAAAGGGGACGTTGCCTACGTGTACAAGTTGTTCGAATATTATGCAGGCTTGGCAGATAAAATTCAGGGAGACACGATTCCCGTGCCGGGTGCCCGCCTCGATTACACCCTCCGGGAACCGCTCGGGGTGACGGCGCACATCGCCCCCTGGAACTATCCGCTCCTCCTCGCGTGCCGCGGAATCGCGCCGGCCCTCGCCGCGGGGAACACGGTCGTCCTGAAACCCGCGACCCTCACTCCGCTCACCGCGCTCCAATTGGGCGCGCTTGCGGGCGCCGCGGGATTTCCCGCCGGCGTGGTGAACATCGTCACGGGACCGGGCCGCACGGTCGGCGAGGCCCTCGCGAACCACCGCGAGGTCGACTCCGTCACCTTCACCGGTTCGACGGACACCGGCAAGCAGCTCCTCCGCATCGTGTCGGATCGTGTCATCCCGACGACGTTGGAGCTCGGCGGCAAGAATCCGCAGATCGTCCTGCCGGACGCCAAGATGGACCGCGCGGTCAAGGGGGCCCTGTGGGGCGCCTTCCAGAACGCCGGGCAGATGTGCTGGGCCGGATCGAAGTTGCTCGTGAATCAAGACATCGCGGCCGCATTCCTGGGGAAGTTGAAGGACCAGACCGAGAAGCTTCGGCTCGGCCCCGGGCTGAAGGAGGACGTACAGATGGGCCCCCTCGTGTCGCGGGACCACGCCGCGAGTGTGGCCAAGGCGATCGACGAGGGCGTCTCCCGAGGGGCCAAGGTCCTCGCGGGAGGTCGGCGAGCGGACGCGGGGGAACTGAAGGACGGCAACTTCCTCCAGCCGACGATCTTCGAGGATCCCCCCCGCGAAGCGCGCGTTTCTCGCGAGGAGGTGTTCGGGCCCGTCGTCGCGGCTTTCCGGTTCGCGGACCTGGATCAGGCCATCGCCCAGGCGAACGACACTCCCTTCGGGCTCTCGGCCGGCGTCTGGACCCAGGACGTCGGGAAGGCCCACGGCATTGCGAAGCGTCTCCAGGCGGGCATGGTCGCGATCAACGAGTATCCCGTCACCTTCCCACAGACGCCGTTCCTCGGATGGAAACAGTCCGGCCTCGGCCTCGAGCAAGGCGTCGACGCGGTCCTCTTCTACACGCACGTGAAGAACGTCCTCGTGAACCTCGAGTGAGCCGATGATTTACGTCGCACCGACCGCGGTCGTCGTCGGAGACGTGTCCATCGAGGACGGCGCGAGCGTGTGGCACGGCGCCGTGTTGCGGGGTGACTTCGACGCGATTGTCCTGGGCCGCGACTCGAACGTCCAGGACAACGTCGTCGTGCATGTCGATCGGGGCATGCCGGCGACGATTGGCGCGCGGGTCACGGTCGGACATGCCGCGGTCGTCCATGGATGCACGATCGAGGACGAGTGCCTCATCGGCATGAACGCGACGATCAACAGCGGGGCGGTCATCGGCCGCGGCTCCCTCGTGGCCAGCGGCGCGGTCGTCCGCGAGATGGACCGCATGCCTCCCGCGAGCGTGATCGCGGGAGTGCCCGCGAAAGTGATCGGATCCGTCCGCGAGCACCATCGACGCCGGATCGAGATCGGATGGTCTACCTACACCGAACTCGCGAAGCAGAGTCTCCCGGCGAAGCCGCCTCTCCAAGGAAACTCTTCGAGGCAGATCGCCCTCGGCCCGTCCGACGAGATGGCCCGTCTCGTCCGCAAGGACTGATTCGTCGAACGTTTTATCGCAGGCCAGCGCATCCGCGCCTCGATGACCCGATTCACGACGGACATCCAGATGCGTTTCCGGGACATCGACGGCATGGGCCACGTGAACAACGCCGTGTACCTGTCCTACACGGAGCTCGCCCGCACCCAGTTCTACATGAAGCACGCCCGCAAGAAGACGCTCGAGGATATCGACTTCATCTTGGCGCACGTCGACATCGACTTCGAATCGCAGGCGGTATGGGGCGATGAGATCCAGGTGACCGCGTGGCCTTCGAAGATCGGGAATTCGTCCTTCACCCTGAGCTATGAGATCTCCGAGAAACGGAGCGGTCGCGTGCTGGCGCGAGCGAAAAGCGTTCAGGTGTCGTACGATTACGAGCGGAGGAAACCGAAGCCAATCCCGCCGGACTTTCGCAGGCTGTTGGAAGGTGCCCTCGAAGCCTAGGGTACAAATCCCCCGGAGAGGCGGGTCAACCGACCCTCGGCGGGGTCCCCGCGAGGAGGTCGCGAAGGCGGTCCACATCCGAGGTTGGACGAGAGCAAACGGTGCCCTCGCATACGAACGCGACGGGCCCCGCTTTCGCCTCCTTCGTGTTCCGCATCGAACCGATCAGGGCGGGAACGTAGGCATCCTCCTTATCGACGACGAGGACCGTCTTGCCGGGGGCAAACGTCTCGAGTGCCGCGGCTCGAAGGAACTGCACCTTCGGGCTCGTTCGAGCGCCCAGGATGACGACCTCCGGTGGCGCATGGACCCACAGTTCGGCTGCGAGGTGATACGTTCCCGCGAACACGGGACCGTACCGGCTTGCCTGGCCCGCGAACGAACTTAGAAGCTCGTCGTGGCGCAAGCGATACTCGTCCTTCCCCGTCAGCGCGTGGAGCCGTTGGAGGCACAGGGCGGCGACCGGATTCGCACCGGCGTAGGGAGAATCCTCGAAGGGACGGCGTCGAATTTCCCGCAGCGGGATTCCGTCGCCTGCGTGGAGATCCGCAGCGAGATCGACGAACCCGCCCGCCGGGTCCCAGAAATGCTTCAGCACGAAGGTCATCATCTCATCCGCGGCCCGAAGGTGCGCGGGGTCCGCGGTCGCGTGGAAGGCGGCGAGCAGCGCGTCCACCAGGTACACGTGGTCCTCGAGAAGTCCCCGGACTTTCTGCTCGCCATCGACGGACGCATGCCACATGCCCTGCTCCTTCGACCACATCTCGGTCCGGATTCGGTAGAGCGACTTGAGGGCGAAGGTCCGAAGGTCCTCCCGGTCGAACGCCATCGCCGCCTCCAGGACCGCCGCGATCATCATCCCGTTCCAGGAGGCGAAGATCGTCTTGTCGACCGCGGGCATCGTCCTCGTGTCGCGCACGGCCTTGAGTTTCCGTCGCCCGCTTGCTATGAGGCTACGGACGCGGTCGACCGGCAGGCCGAGGGCCTTCCCGATCGCCTCCGGTCCTTGGTCGATGAAGAGGACGTTCTTTCGCGGGTTGTGATGCATCTCTCCGCGCTCGCCGACTTCGTACAGGAGGGCGAGGACTCGGGCCTCCTCCGGGTTCACGGCCGCATTCAGCTCTTCCAAGGTCCACGTGAAATAGTCGCCGTCGTCGTCGAGTCCCACGTCCGCGTCTTGACTCGCATAGTACCCGCCTCGCTCGCGGTCCGAGAGGACCTCGTCGACCCAGGTTAGGATTCCTTCCGCGGTCTCGCGGTAGAGAGGATCCTTGGTGAGCTGCCAGGCGTGAACGTAGTTGGCGAGGAGCCCCGCGTTGTCGTAGAGCATCTTCTCGAAGTGCGGGACGATCCATCGCGGATCGGTCGAGTAGCGGTGGAACCCGCCGCCGACCTGATCATAAACGCCGCCCTGGGCCATCGAGGTCAAGGTCCGCGTGACGATCGTCCGGAGGCCGTCCTCCCGAGTACGGCGATACCGGGCCATCACCCATTCCATCGTCCCCGCGTGCGGGAATTTCTGCTGGCCGGAAATCCCGCCGTTCACCGGATCGAATTGGCCTCGCAGCGAGTCGACGCTCTCCTTGAGCATCGCTTCGTTCGCGACGCCGTCGTCGGCGAGGGACGTCCGGCCTTCGGCGAGAGCCTGATGCAGGGCCTCCGCCTCGCGGACCGTGTCCACCCGGTTCGTCCGGTAGGACTCGGACATCGCGAGCAACACGCGCCGAAAGCTCGGGCGGCCGTGCGAGTCCTTCGGAGGGAAGTAGGTCCCTCCGTAGAAGACCTTCCCGTCCGGCGTCAGGAACCCGGTCAGCGGCCATCCGCCCTGGCCCGCGATCGCCCCGACCGCCTGCTGGTATCTCGCATCGATGTCCGGGCGCTCGTCCCGGTCGACCTTGACCGCGACGAAATGATCGTTGATCGTCTTCGCGAGGTCCGGATCCTCGTACGATTCGCGGTCGATCACGTGGCACCAGTGGCACCACGTCGCCCCGATGTCGAGGAGGATCGGACGGTCCAATTCTTTCGCACGCCGAAACGCCTCCTCGCCCCACGGGTACCAGTCGACGGGCTGATGCGCCGCGCCTTTGAGGTACGTGGACGTCTCTTTCGAGAGGCGATTCCCCCGCTTCTCCGTCATCCGTCCGACGCAAGGACCCCGCGGGCTATGGCCTTTTGGGGGCCGGACAGTTCACTTCCGATAGAACTCCGTGTAGCCGCAGTTCTTGCAGACGAACGCCTCGAATTGAGAGAAGACGGAGAACGCGCCCGCAAGGATGTGGCCTACCGCAAGGGGACCATCGCCCCCGCGAACACTCTCGAATCGCTCGATCGAGGAGCTCCCGCACTTCGGACACGGATGGCCGGATTTCATCGTACGGAACGTCCCGACCGTGCGGAAAAAGGTTCGCTGGGTTTGCCGCGAACGCAGATCGGGTTAGGCTTTCTTCAAACGGTCGGCGAACTGCTTGCGAAACTTCGCAACCTTCGGGGCGACGACGACCCGACAGTATCCGGCGGTCGGATTCTTGCGGAAATAGTCCTGGTGGTATTCCTCGGCTCGGTAGAACGGACCGGCCGGCTTGACCTCGGTGACGATCGGATGCCGCCAGATTTCGGCCTCGTTCACTTCCGCGATGACCTGCCGCGCCACTTTCTCCTGCTCCGGGGAATGATAGAAGATTGCGGATCGGTATTGCGTCCCGCTGTCCGCCCCTTGGCGGTTGAGGGTCGTCGGATCGTGCACGGAGAAGAAGATGCGCAAGATGTCGACGAGCGGGATCGTTTGCGGGTCGAACGTGATCTGAACCGCCTCGGCGTGGCCCGTCGTATCCGTGCATACGGCTTCGTAGGACGGGTTCGCGAGACGGCCGCCGGAGTATCCCACTTCGACCTTCTCCACGCCTCGGAGTTCTTGGAAGATCGGCTGGAGGCACCAGAAGCACCCGCCTGCGATCGTCGTGACTTCACGAGATGGATTCGGACTTGCCATCATGTCCCTCGCCCCATCATCCGGGTTCCTTGAGGATGAAGGTTTGCCATGTTTCCAACCGAATCCGTTCCTCAAGGGAAGAGCTTCGCCGCGTTTTGGCTTAGGATCCGCTCGATTGTCTCCGGCTTCAGCGGGAGGGCTCGGAGTCCGTCAATCTCTTCCTTCATGCCCGGGATTCCGGGCCCCGGCCAATCGGAGCCGAAGAGGACCTTGTCCGATATATCCTCGAGTCGCGGGAACCATTCCAGGAGGCGTCGCGGCGGAATGCTCGAGATGTCCAGGAAGACGTTCGCGTGGCGCCGCAACAGATAGAAGGCCGTGTCGCACCAGAGAGGTCGGCCGCCATGGGCCATGATGATGGTGAGATCCGGGAAATCTTGGGCCACGTCGTCGATGGCCATCGGGTCTCCGTACTTCGATCGAGCACCGGGGAAGATCGATGTGCCGGTGTGGATCATGACCGGCATTCGGAGTCGCTCGGCGGTCTGGTAGATCCTCCGGAGGGCGGGCAGCTTTCCGTCCGCGTAGGCGTTCGCGGCGAACAGTTGATGGGGCGGATGGATTTTCATGCCGCCCATTTCCCATTTCGACGCGAGCTGTTCGACGTCCCGCTTCGGATTCTTCGTTCGCCTCGGATGGACGGATCCGAAGGGGATCAACCGTTTCCGATCCTCGCGGGCGAATTCGCCAACGTAGCGGTTGGCGTCTTCGGTGAAGCCCATGACCTCGGGGGCGACGTAATTGATGAGGCATGCCCGGTCGACGCCCGCGGAATCGAGATGCGCGAGCAATCGTCGCGGGTCCGACAGAAGGCCGCGAACCCGTTCGATGTCGGGGATGCGGTCGAACATCACCTTTCGGACCGCTGGCCTGAACGCCTCGTAGGGCTCCAGATGCACGTGGACATCGGTGATCATCGTCTCAAACCGGCCAAGGGAGCCGACGAACGACCTCGTGGTAATCCCGGTACGGCGTCGCGCAGGGCGATCCATCCGCGTAGAGCAGGACACTCCCCCCGGGGTCCGCGTTGCTGAGGGCCAAGATCGTCGACGAGACCGTCCCATATCCTGATCCGTGGACGCAAAGGCCCACCTGACCCGAACCGGACGCGTGGGTCCGCAGGGCCCCTTGAAGGGCCTTCATGGCTTCGTCCCGATCGGCAGGGACCTTCGCGAGGATTCCTTGCACCAATTGCACCTTCGGGTCCGTCGTGACGTTCCCGCCCTCATTCGTCAAGACGTTCAGCCCTTCGTGGCCGCGGGTCATCGAGAGCTCGCCGTCGAATCGAAAGAAACGGAGGTCCTTGCGCGACGCGACGAAGAGATTCCAGAGGTTGTATTCATGCTCGTGGACCTCTCGCTGGAGGAAGACATCGGCCCCGGCGACGCCGGATTGCCGGACCGCATCGAGGACGAGTTGTCCGCGGGACCGCGCGGTCTTCGACGTCCTCCCCCGGCGATTCGAGAGGGCGGCGACGAGCCCGGTCCCGCTCGCACCGATCCACGTGCCGCCGGCCTGGCGATCGCGGGGCGCGACCACGACCGGCGTCCCATCCCATACGAAGGGAGGATCCGAGGGGCGGCTCGACGCTTCGTCCCGATTCATCCCGACGACCAAGTCGTAGCCGGGGACCGACCGCCAGAGCCCGATGAGGGTGCACATTCCGCAATCCTCACGTTTTCTGTTTGAGGTCGTACGCGCGCATCTGCGCGACGCGTGCGACGTCCGCTCGCCCCGCCTTGGCCGCGGAGTCCATGGCCTTCTCGTACGTCTCGATCGTCGAGTCTCGGAGGGCGGCATCACCGGTCGTCGAGGCCTGCTCGCTCATGGCCTCGGCGGTGTCGAACAGGTATTTCGCGGCGGTCAGATGGTCCCCCAGCGCGCGGAAGAAGAAGCCCGCGAAGAGCCCTTCGTGGGTGAGTCCCTCGGCCCCCGCGGAGAAGTTGTCCTTCAGGACGGCGGAATATTCCTTCGCCACGGCGGGGAGGGACGCGTCCCCATGGAGATCTTGGACCGCGTTGCGGTACTCGACGAGGGCGAGATAATCGCGTTCGTCCGCCTTCATCTCCTCGTCTCGGAGGGCGCGATAGGCCTGTCCCGCCTTTCGTCGCCATCCGCCGGCGTCCTTCAGGCGGCCGAGCTTCTCGGCACATCGGGCGAGGGCCTGAAAAATCCCCACGCGGTCGAGCGGCGATCCGGATTCCGTGAGTCGGGAATAATGCTCGAGGGCGCCGGCGAAGTCGCCGAGCGCCTCGGCCGCGATCGCCTCGGTGAGGTCGGACATGCCTCGCCGAAAGTCGCTCGAAGGTAATCAGCCTGCGCTCAGATTTCCGCCCACTTCCCGTGGCCTTCCCAAACGCGGACGTGCATCGCGAACTTGATTTTCTCGTGCATCCGTTTCGAGATCAGTTCGCAGATGTTCTCCACGGTCGGGTATTCGATGAACGTGTTCCAGTCCTTGTGGTCGTAGTCGGCGAGGATGGTCCGCAGCGTCTTCTTCAGGTCGGCGAAGTCGAGGAGCATGCCGCCTTTGTGGTCCCCCTCGATGAACACGTCGACCTGGTACGTGTGGCCGTGGAGGGAACCGCACCGCTCGTGGCCCGGGAGGTGGTGCGCGCAATCGATGTACTCCGTGACCCCGAGCTTCATCGAATCCGAACCAAGAGGACCCCGGCCATAAAGCTTGGCGTGTTCGCCTCAGAGGGGCGTCACCGTGAGGAAATGGAGCGGTTTCGTCCCTCGCTGAAGGAACTGATGCTTCTCGTTCGCCTGGACCAGCAACACGACGCCGGGGCGCAACGGGATTCGTTTCCGGTCGAGGATCGCGAGGCCGCGACCGTCCGTCACGACCAACTGGTGATCCCAGTCGTGTCGGTGCATCGTCGAGTAGCCGCCCTTCCCGATGATCAGCTCGTGCATCGCGGTCTTCCGCGCGCCGTCCTCCCGGCCGATGAGTTGCCTCATCTTCACGTTGCGACTGCCTTCCTCCAAGAAACGGTTGGCTGCGACCGACCGGACGGTGGTCGAGTACATGCCGGGCGGCGGGACAATTCCTCGGGCCCATTAACCTTTTTGCGAAAGCGGACGGCCTTGCGGATCCGAGCGACCCGGGGATTGTCCCAAGGGCGCCTCGTACTCGACGGGATCCTCGATCCCGACCTGTGCGAAGGCCTCGCGGCGCTCACGGCAGGAGACGCAGATCCCACAGTGGACGGCCTTGTCCCAGTAGCAGGACCACGTGACGTCGAAGGGGACGTCCATCGCGAGGCCCATGCGGATCACGTCCTCCTTGGACTTGCCGCTGAGCGGGACGAGGATTTTCACTGGAGACTTGTCGTACGACCAGAGGCTCAGGTGGAACACGGAGTTCAGGAAGTTGAAGAACTTCGGACTCGAGTCCGGGAAGGATTCCGGGTCGATCCCGTTGTGTCCGCCGATGATGTACTGGACCGCGTCGAGCTCGGCATAGTAGCCGGCGAGGCCGTAGAAGATCAGGTTCCTCCCGGGGATGTATCCCTCCGGCGAATCGAGCAGGTAGCGGTTTTCAAAGCCCCCTTGCCGGAGGTCGTCGACCTCTCGGAGGAAGGGGAGTTCGACGGTCCGGACGGCGTCCGCGTGGACTCGGGAGGCGAGGGTGCGGACCGCTTCGTGTTCGCGGCGCGGCCGACCGAAATAGTCGAACGTGAGGGGTCGGAGGTCCCATCCCTGCCCCTTCGCCCACCACAGGGTCACCGCCGAATCGAGGCCGCCGGACAGGAGGATGATCGCGCGTTCCATCAACAGGACCCGGGTGAGCCGCCGCGGAGCGTTCGCGACCGGCCCGAGGCGGACGCCGCCGAGCCATAAATATCTGTCCCAGAGTCGCGCGCCGCGGGGAATTTAAGCTCTACGAGACCGGCGGTGGCGGCAGGTGGTACGGGTTCCACAGCGCCCCGAGTTCGTCCTCGATCCCCTCGATCGGCTCCCCTTGCCATGTCGCGAGCCGATCCCCGTACCGGTCCCGCAGCACCACGAGCAGATGCTTCAGGCGATGCACGATGTCCTCGGTCTGACCGGACGTCACGAGCACGGCGACGACGAGGCCGGCCTCGTTGCACATCACGAACCGATGGTCCCCGAGGCTCACCTCGTGCACTTCTCCATCGCGCTCCGTGAAGGCCTCGCGGACGAACGAGGAGATCGCCGAGATCATGCTCCCGACCACGTCGCGGTCTTTGTCGGTCATCAGCGATCGGGCCATGTGCTTGATCAAAAGCCCGTTCGAGCCGATGACGAAGACCTCCTCGATCTGGGGCTCGGGCGTCTCGATGGGCGCGGGCTCGACGTCGGGGGGAGGCGGCGGAGGCTGGGGGGCCGCCGGAGCGATGCGCCTCACGGTCACGTCCGTCTTCGCGGGCATCGCCTTCCGCTGAGGTCGCAGGTGCCAGAAATCGGAGGAGGCCCATGCGAAGGCGAGGCCACAGCCGATGGGGAGGTACCATCCGATCTGCGGACCCCACCCTTCTTCGAGGGATCCCGTGACCGTCCTCAGGTTCCCCGTGAACTCGCGGATGTTCGCGCTCACATCCTGCGCGGCGGCGCCGGGGAGGGCGAAGGCGATCGTGA
This sequence comes from Methanobacteriota archaeon, assembly GCA_005878635.1. GTDB lineage: Archaea > Thermoplasmatota > Thermoplasmata > RBG-16-68-12 > RBG-16-68-12 > RBG-16-68-12. The sequence continues at coordinate 10,528 of VBLS01000077.1, forward strand.
AGATTGCGTAGAGGATGAGGGCCGAGGGCGCGAGGAACGCGAGGCCCGCATAGAGGCCGCGAAGTTTCTTCCACTTCGAAATCGCGGCGGCCCCGAGGCCTCCCGCGGCCGCGATCAGCGCGAGGATCATCAGCTGCTGGAAGTCACCGAAGACCTTCGCAACGTGAGGCTGCATTCGTCCCGGGGGAAGGCCGGCAAGCTGATCGTACGAATAGTTGCGCCACGTCGTGACGCCGGAGCTGGTGTTGACGACGATCTGGCTCGCGACGAAGGCGCTGAACGTCCACGTCTCCTGGGTCTGGGCGTCGGCTCGCTCGTATCCCCAGACGGGTTGGCCGAAGGCGACGAACGCGAGGGCGATGGCTACGCCCGCCGCGGCGAGGCCAGACCAGAACGACATGGCCGCCGAAACGAGGCGGCCCTCCGGTTAAGAGGCCTCCCACGTGGTTATCGGCTCTGACAACGTCCAATCAATTCTGATAGCGGCTCCCTCAGCGGTCGCTCCACTTCGCGTCCCGCTTCTCGAGGAATGCGCGGACCCCTTCCTCCTTGTCGGCCGAGGCCATGGCGACGGCGAAGAGCGTCTGCTCGTACCGGAGCCCCTGGTCCAGTGGAAGTCTCGCCGACGCCCGGACGGCCGCCTTCGCGAGCCGCACCGCGAGGGCGCTGTGGGAGGCGATCTTGTCCGCGATCTCGAACGTCCGGGCCTCGAGTCGCTCATGGGGGACGACCTCGTCCACGAGGCCGATCCGGAGGGCCTCGTCCGCATCGATGCGGTCTCCTGTCAGGGTCAGCTTCATCGCCTTGCCGAGCCCGACGAGACGGGCGAGACGTTGGCTTCCGCCTCCGCCGGGGATGATCCCGATGTTGACTTCCGTCTGGCCGAGCGTCGCGCGGCTCGATGCGATGCGGATGTCGCAGGCCATGGCGAGTTCGAGGCCGCCGCCGAAGCAATAGCCGTTGACCATCGCGACGATCGGCTTCGACAGCCGGTCGACCGCGTCATAGATCGTGCCGTGCTCGTACATGCGCCACTGCTCCATCGGAGTCCGTCCTTCGAACTCGCGAATGTCGGCTCCCGCGGTGAAGGCCTTCGATCCGGCGCCGGTGATCACGATGACGCGGGTCCCCGAGTCCCGGTCGAGTTCCTGGAGGGCCCGGACGAGCTCGGCCTTCAGCATCATCGACATCGCGTTCAGCTTGTCGGGCCGGTTCAGCGTGATGAGCGTCGTCGAATCGCGGGGCTGGACGAGGAGGGTCTCGAATTGCATCGCGGCCACCGGGCAAGGCCATGGACCGACTTGAGTCCTCGCCTCGGAGTTAACCTTGAATAAGGTTGATCTGGCCGTCGCATGACGAATCGCGGCCCGGCCTGGTCCTCGGATCACTTGCCCTGGAACTTCGGGGCTCGCTTCTCCAGGAAGGCCCGGAAGCCTTCCTTCGCATCGGCCATCGCGAACAATCGGTTCTGGAGTTCGCGCTCGAGCGCCAAGCCCTCGTAGAGCGGCATCTCCGTCCCTTCGGTGACGGACCGTTTGATGAATCCGACCGCGCGGCCGGAATGCTGCGGATACGTCAAGGCCTTCGCGAAGGCCATCGTCTCCTCCCAGAATTTCGCCCGCGGGAAGACGCGGTTGAAGAGGCCCCATTCGAGGGCGTCCTTCGGCGTGATCATGCGCCCGGTCGCCATGAGGTCGATTGCGCGGCTCTTGCCGACGAGGCGGGGGAGCCGCTGAGTCCCGCCAGTTCCCGGCAGGACGCCGAGGGTGACCTCTGGCAGGCCGACCCGCCACGCGCCGTCGGAGGCGACCCGGACATCCGTCGCCATCGCGATCTCGAGGCCGCCGCCGACGCAGTGTCCGTCGATCGCCGCGATGAACAGCTTCGGCGTGCTCTCCATCTTGTTCAGGATCTCCTGGCAGTCGAGGCAGAACATCGCCTTGTAGTCCGGCGTCGACGACGCGAGGAGGTTGATGTCCGCACCGGCGGACCAGATCCCATCGAGCTTCGATGCGAGGACGCAAATGTCGACTTCGTCGTCGAATCGCACCGCATCGATCGTCCGGCTGAGATCCTTCATGAGGTCCGCATCGTACGTGTTGGCCTTCGGTTTATTCATCCAGGCCACCGCGACGCGGTCCTTCTTCTCGAGCGAGATGTACGTCAGGTCCATCGCCTTCGCCTCTGTGCGTTGCAAGGGATCAGGCCATAATAAACGCTGGCCCTTACCCGCGCGGAGCCGCCTCCGGCGTG
>VBLS01000260.1 GCA_005878635.1 Methanobacteriota archaeon
CCGCGCGATGCAGCTCGCCATCGAAAGGCTCCGGGCGACCGGATGGAGGCCGCGGAAGAAGAGCGAGGCGGCGGTGCGCGACGCGGCTCGGAGCGCATGGTCCGCCCTCCAGACGTCGCGGACCAAGGCCTGAGAGAACGTATTTATCGAGAGCATCGGGTACCTCGCGGCGCCGGGGCTGTGGGGTAGCTTGGTCTATCCTTCGGGCTTTGGGGCCCTCCCAAAGGGGGCAGAAGAGCCTGCGACGGCAGTTCAAATCTGCCCAGCCCCACTCGCCGACGGCCCGGAGGAGCAGGTCGAATGGCCTCGCAATCCGAGCGGCAATGGCACCGGAGGATGGCCGTCCAGTTGTTCAACTCTACATGGGATTTGATGGCGAAGAAGCGCCGCACGAAGGACGAAGACGACCGGATGATCCACATGGCGCACGCCTCGCGGTACCACTGGAGCGTGGTCGGAGGACCGAAGGAGGCGGCGATCGGCGAGTGGCAGATCTCCCACGTCTACGCATTGCTCCGTCGACCGGAGCCCGCGTTATACCATGCCCAGCGTTCCCTCGAGGTCTGCGAAGACGGCGGGATCGGCGACTTTCCGCTCGCCTACGCATACGAGGCCCTCGCCCGGGCCTTCGCGATCGCCGGAAAGACCCGGCTCCGGAATGCGTGTCTGAAACTCGCGAAGGGAGCGGGATCGAAGATTGCGGACAAGGAGGAACGGTTCCAGTTCATCCGGGACCTTCGGACCGTGCCCCGGGTGCGGCGACGGTAGGGATCCCGTCCTTCGGGACCAGGCGCGCCTCGAGGACCCGCCAGACGCCCGCGGTCCCCTTCCATTCCGACTCCGCGCGGAGGACTTCGAGCCGTTGATGGAACAACGGCGCGTCGAGGACCAAGGTCTCGTACTCGCCGCCTTCGCCGCACGGATGGATGCCTCGACTTCGTTCCAGGCGCAGCAGATCGTCGATGGTCTCTTTGTCCCAGCGTCGACCCAGCCACGACGCATCGAGGCCCTCGGCCGAGACGCTCGAGAACACGATCTCGAATCCGGAGACGAGGTAGTCGCGGAGGAGACGGTGGGCATCGTGCCGCCACAACGGCGCGAAGACTCGCAGGCCCAGCTCTTCCGCGATCCGATTCACCCGGTCGTGCTGGTAATCCGACGCAATCGCGCCGACCACGACGCCGTCCGCATCGATGCGATGGAAGATCCGGCGCAGGGCGTCGAGCTCGCCCGCCTCACCGGCCTTGGCCGCCTCCGTCAGGAGGGGAAGGTGCATCGCCTGCGCGAGGAGCGCCGTCATTGAAAGGTTCGGCACGTGGAAGAGCATCGAATCGCGGTCCTCGGGAATCACGGAGAGGAGATGCGTGAGCTCCCACCCCCGCTGGACGGCGACGTACGCGGCGTAAGTCGAGTCTTTTCCTCCGGAGAAGAGGGCCGCGATCCGCACGGATCGGCGGAAGGCCAGCCGCACGAAAAGGATTCGGCGGGCGCGTTAACCTTATTTAAGGTTGCATTCGCACCTGGAGGGCTCGAACGGTTTATGGCCCGCTCGCCGATTCCCGCGCGTGCGTCTCTCCGACATGACGTCCGAGGAGTTCGATTCGATTTCCCGCGAGGATCCGGTGGTCATCCTGCCGATCGGCGCCCTCGAGGAGCACGGCCGCCACCTGCCCCTCGGGGCGGACATGATCCAGCCCCTCCACGTCCTCGATGAGGTCGCCCGTCGATCGGGCGCGTTCGTCGCGCCTCCGATTCCCTACGGAGTCTGCACGACGACCCGCCCCTATCCCGGGACCGTGAGCGTCTCGGTCGACTCCCTCAAGGCCTTCGTGCGGGACGTGCTCGAGGACTTCGTGCGGAACGGGATCCGGCGCGTGATGATCGTGAGCGGCCACGCCGGGCGCGAACACATGATCGCGCTGCGGGCGGCGGCCCAGGAAGTCATCGATCGCGGGACCGGCCTCCGCGCGACGGTCCTGTCGGATTACGATCTGATCTACGCTTCCGAGGGCCTGCTGCCGGAGGGAGACGGCCATGCCGGCGCGGGAGAGACCTCCCGCATCCTGACGGCGAACCCGGATCTCGTGAAGGGACGCTCTCCTGCCGGAAGGAACGAGATCCCGCCGTACGCGGTCGTCGCGGATCCGAGGCGGTACTGGTCCGGGGTGACGGGGGACCCCGCGAAGGCCTCGAAGGCCCTCGGGAAGAAGCTCGACGACCTCGTGATCGACGGCCTCACGGACCTCGTCGAAGAGTTGCGGCGGAGGGCCTGAGGTGCCCTCGACGGAGGACCTGAAGAGGGAGGCCGCCGAAGCCGCCCTCGGTTACGTCAAGTCGGGGATGGTCCTCGGCCTCGGGACCGGTTCGACCGCGCGCCTGTTCCTCGACGGCGTCGCCCGGTTGGTGGCCGGCGGCATGGACCTGAAGGGCGTGCCGACGTCCTTGGCGACCGCGGAGGCCGCGAAAGATCTGGGCGTCCCTCTGACCTCGTTGGAAGAGCGACCGTCCGTCGACCTCGCCGTGGACGGGGCGGACGAGGTGGATCCGAAGCTCGACTTGATCAAGGGCCTGGGCGGCGCGCTGTTCCGCGAGAAGATCGTGGCCGCCGCGGCGCAACAGTTCGTCGTCATCGTGGACGAGTCTAAGCTGGTGTCCCGCCTCGGCGT
>VBLS01000261.1 GCA_005878635.1 Methanobacteriota archaeon
GCTCTGCGCCTTGCGGTTCATCGAGGAAAAGATGGGCCGGGATGCGGTGGAACGCCTCCTGAAGCAACGCGCACAAGAGGTGCTCGATACGAACCGGAACCGCGTCCCCGACGGCACCTTGAAAGAGCGGGTCGGGGAGCTCGTAAAGATTCGCGACGAAGGAGGGTACATGGCGGAGCTCGGCCACGCCGGCCGGAATGTGGTCGAGATGATGGAACACAACTGCCCGATCATGGCGGTGGCCGAAGCCTATCCGGAGGCCTGCGGGGTCGAGCGGGAGATGTTTCAGAAACTCCTCGCCGCGGACGTCGAGACCTCTCACCGAGTGGTCGCGGGCGATGCCGTCTGTCGCTTCCTGATCCGAGGCCGGACGAAAGTCCCGGCGTGATGCGCCCGACCTAGATGCCGTCATCGCCTCGGGCTCGCTGACTAGGGGCTCGATCTCAAGGCGGAAACTCTCGTCGGCCCAGGCTCAGCAGGACCACGCCAACGAGTCCCAGTGCTGCCGCTCCCCCAAAAAACGGATCGATGAAGGCGACGGCCGTGGCCCCAATCGACAAGACCGAGATGAGGGAGGCCGCGAACACGAATTTCCAGCTCATTCGGCGGAACGACATGACGCCGGCGAGCAGCGCGATCGCCTGACCCCAGATTCCGAGGAGCCCGCAGATCTGACCGATCGCCCAGGATTCCGGCGTGAGACCCGCCGTCGCGTTCTCATATTGGGCGGGCGTCAGGAATCGGATGCTCAACGCGATCGTCCATCCGACCGCCACGAGGGCGGAGAGGACGAGCAGGATGCCCGCCACGAGGTGCATTTGCCCCGGCGCGCGCAACTGCGGAGCGGGCGCCACCTGTCGTAGGTAGTCCTCGGGCCGCGTCACCCAGGCCGCCGGAGGTTGGTCCCGCGGCGGGAGGGGCGCCGGAGCCTCTCCGGGTTTGACGAATTCGACCGGCGGAAGAGAGGGCCGCTTCTTCCGCTCCTCGTCGTCCGGTCCGGCCATGGTCGGACCAGCGCTAAGTTGCCGAGCCTACTTAACGGTGCCGTGCCGACATCAGTCATATGAGCGCCGCCCACGATGCGACCGCGATTCCTTGCATGACGCGTTCAAAGTCGGCATGCTCGGGAAAAGGTTGCGGGAGCGGGTCCCGACCGAACAACTAATGAGACGCGGTTCCTTGCGCAGGACCGGGTTCGTCGAGTGGAAGAAGTCTCGGTCACGGAAAAGCACATCGCCGACTACCGGACCATCATAGGCGATGCGGCGTACAACGAAATCGTCTCCTTGGGCAAGAAGCTCCGGGGGAAGCGGATCGCGCAGGTGAACGCCACCTCCTACGGCGGCGGCGTGGCCGAATTGCTCCACAGCATCGTCCCCCTTATGCGCGATCTCGGCCTCGACGTCACCTGGTTCGTCCTCTCCGGGACCCCGCGGTTCTACGACGCGACGAAGACGATCCACAACGCGCTCCAGGGATCGCCCGTCGGCCTGACGCCGGAGCTGGAATCCGAATACCGGCAGGTGAACGAATCGAATGCGGCCGGATTCCGGGACGATTTCGATACGGTGGTCATCCACGATCCCCAGCCGGCTCCTTTGGTCCACCTCGTCGAGCGGAAGGGCCCGTGGATTTGGCGATGCCACATCGACCTTACGACCCCGAACCGCGGCGTGTTGGGAGCCCTCCAGCCCGATCTCGAAGGCTTCGATGCCGCGATCTTCAGCGCAAGGGCTTATGCGCCTCCCGAAGTCCGATTCAAGAAGCTCGTCGTGGCCCCACCCGCGATCGACCCGCTGAGCCCAAAGAACCGGGAGCTCCGCGACGAGGAGCGAGCCGCGATCCTCTCCCGGTTCGAGTTTGACCGGGACCGGCCCGTCATGTCGCAGGTTGGTCGATTCGATCCGTGGAAGGACCCGCTCGGCGTAATCGACGCCTACCGGCTCGTGAAACGGACGATCCCGGACGTCCAACTCCTCATGATCGGGTCGATGGCCAAGGACGACCCGGAAGGATGGCTCTGGTTCGAGCGCACAACGCGCCATGCCGGCGACGACCCCGACATCCATTTCCTGACGGACCTGCGCGGTGTCGGCGCGATCGAGGTGAACGTGTTGCAA
>VBLS01000262.1 GCA_005878635.1 Methanobacteriota archaeon
TTCGCCTGCTCCGCGAGCGCGGTCAGGCTCTTGATCGCCATCGGCCGATAGACTTCGTAGTCGAGGGCTCGGATCCCTTCGTCGGAACGCACGGTGCCGACGAAGAGGACGATCGCACCGGCGTCGTCCCGCCGCACGCTGTCGAGGACGGCTTCCAGGTCGATCCGCGCCCGGCGCACGTCGATCATCGCGCGCCCCCGCTGACGGGAGGAAGGAGCGCGACCTCGTCGCCGTCGTTCAGGACGCGCTCCGGGGAAACGATGGCCTCGTTCACCGCGAGCAACATGGAGCCGCGATGGTCCGCGAGCCGTGGGTACTTCGCGACGATGCCGTCGACGAGTTCCCGGAGGGTGATGCCGTCGCGGGCGGACCACGTGAGGCCGCGCGATCCGACGATCTCCCGGTAGGTCGCGAAGAGACGCAGGCGGATCTGCATCCGACGTTCCGATGGTCCGCGGGGCCTAAGGCCTTTGCCCTACGGCGGGAGGGCACGGGCCAAGATCTCGCCCCGCCGGCGCCGGAGTTCGGCGGTCAGGCGTTCTAGGTAGGCATCGAGGGCCTCCTCGAGCCTCGCGCGCGCCGCCTCCGACCGGAGGGCGCCGAGGTAACGGAAGGCCTGGACCCGCCGGCCGCCGCGTTCCTCGTAATGCCAGAAATACAGGTACCGCCGTCCGCGGATCTCTTTCGTGGTCACGCCGCAACCGATCTGCACGCGTCGGAATCGGTTCAACCTTATTCAAGGTTAATGGTCCTGCTATGGGGGGATTTCGGACAAAGGTTATGTCCGCGAACGTGACCCGGTAGGCGTGTCCTCCGCGGACCTCCGACGCGCCGGCCTGTTGATGTCCCTCGGGGCCGGCCAGTTCGCCATCGGCCTGACCATTGCCCAGGCGTTCCACCCCGGCTTCAACGTCTCGCACGACTTCCTCGGCGACCTCGGCCTCGGCCCGGTCGCGCTCCTCTTCAACGCGTCGATCGCCCTCCTCGGACTGGCGCTCCTGGCGGCGTCCCCGTTCCTCTTTCGTGGCTTCCGAGGTCGCGGCCTCGCGATCGCCGTCGCCGTAGCGGGGGTCGGCGCCCTCGGCTTCGGCCTCATCCCGGCGACCGACGCGGACGAACTGATCCACACCGTCTTCTCGTTCCTGGCGTTCATCTTCGGGGCGGTGTCCGCCCTCGTGGCCTTCGGAATCCTCCGACCGCCGTTGCGATACGTGTCTGCGGGCCTCGGGACGGTCTCCCTGATCGCCCTCGGCCTCCTCGTGACGCACTTCATCGTGCCGATCCTCGATCGCGGGTGGGCCGAGCAGCTCATCGTCTGGCCGATCCTCCTCTGGGCCGTCACGGCGGGAGGATCGTTCTTCGCCCGATCGGCCCTCGCCCGCGACGGTCCCGCGCCAGCGGGACCCCGGAGCGCCTAGTCCGCCACCCCTTGGGGGAGGCGAGCACCGGAGGCTTTCCTGGGCGCCCCCACCCCTCCGTTTCCGGTGGAAACGCTTATGGTCGGCCCGGGTCCTGCGCCGCTCCGGTGGACGTCCTCCTCGTCTCCCTCGATCCGGACGTGGTCGAGGTCTCCGCCCTGCTGGCTTCGGCGGGCCATCGGATCCAGGGGACGCTCGTGCAACGGCGGCCGCGACCTGACCCGAGGACATTTGTGGGCCGCGGCAAGTTGGACGAGATTCGGGACCGCCTCGCCGCGGACCCCGTCGACGTCGTCGTCTTCAACGGCGAGCTCCGGCCGACGATGCACCACCTGCTCGAACGGGAGTTGCATGTGGAGTGCTACGATCGCCTGCGGGTCCTTTTGGAACTGTTCGCGCAGCGCGCCTCCAGCCGCGAGGGGAAGCTCCAGGTCGAGCTCGCGCTCCTGCATTACGAGGTCCCGCTCCTCCGCGAATGGATCCACGAGGCGGACATCGGAGAGCGGCCCGGGTTCATGGCGGGCGGGGAACAGCGGGTCGATGCGTACTACGAGACCGTGAAACGCCGGATCAAGAGGATCCGCGACGAGTTGGAGTCGATCCGCCGCGAGCGGGAGGCCCGCCGCACGTTGCGGAAGGAACGCGGCTACCACCTGGTCGCCCTCGCCGGCTACGCGAACGCGGGCAAGACGTCCCTGTTGAATGCGCTCGCCGACGAACGCCTCCTCGTCGAGGACCGGATGTTCTCGACGTTGTCGACGGCGACGCGGAGCCTCACGGGAACCCGCAAACGGATCCTCCTCACCGACACGATTGGCTTCGTCGATGGAGTCCCGTTCTGGATGGCGGAGGCGTTCCAGGCGACGCTCGAGGAGATCCTCCACGCGGACCTGGTCCTACTGCTCGTCGACGCGACGGATCCGGATACCGAGATCCGACGGAAGGTCCGGCTCGCGGCGCGGACCCTCTTCCCCAACGTTCCCTCGGATTCCGTGATTCCGATCCTGACGAAGGCCGATCTGCGCACCCCCGAAGCGATCGTGGCCCAAACGGAGATCCTCGCCGAATCCGAATTCCACCGACCGCCCCTCTCCCTCTCCGTCCGAGGCGGCCGTGGCCTAACCGAGCTCCGCGAGGTCATCGAGCGGACCTTCGCCTTTCCCCTCGAACTCCACCTGGTCCTCCCGGAGGACGCCGAGGCCCCGTCGAAACTCAACTGGCTGTACGAACACGCCGAGGTCGTCTCCGTCGTCCACGGCCCCGACCGAATGGAGATCGTGGCCCGGTGCCGACTCGACGATCGGGAACGGATCGAGCGCCTCGGCCGCGTCCTCCTCTCGCGGTCCCTCGCGTGATCAGCCGCGGATCCGGAACTCCCGTTTCTTGTCGAGGAACCGCCGCTCGTAGGCGGACGGCAGATGGTCGTAGGTGAGCTCCTCGATTCTCTTCATGTTCTTCACGAACACTTCTTTCGAAGGCGTCGAGATGAGCCGCTCGAATTCCCGTTCCTTGCGGATCGTGTCGACGAAATAGAAGCCGCCGGCGAGGACCGCGAGGAACCCGAGGAACG
>VBLS01000215.1 GCA_005878635.1 Methanobacteriota archaeon
CAATCTCCGCCGAAGTCCTTCACTTGGCCCGTGGCCAATTGGAACCGGGCACGCAGCTTCCCGTTCTCGAAAAATATGTACGCGTTTCGCAGGCAAGAGGTGTAGAGATTCTTCCTCTTTCCCTTCTGGGTCAGGATCCGCTCGACGCACTGGATGAGGCCGACCTCTTCCAGGATCCGAATTTTGCGGTAACAGGCCGCAATCGGGATGCCATATCGCTGGCTGATTTCCTGGGCGCTGATCTTCCGCTTGTACGTGGCCAGGAGAATCTTCGCGCTGTACTCGTCCGTGAGAAGTTGGGACGCTTCCAAAGGTGAAAGCAATCTCGATGAATCCGTAAATCCGTCGCCGCTTGCGTTCAGGTCATCCTCCACGTGGAACACCCCGGCACCGTCTGCCCCGTCGATGAAGTTGCAGGATATTTAAGCTATCGCGCATGATTATCAGACAAAATAGCCGTTTGGGGCATTGATTATCACGCGCGCGGAAACCGCGCGCGCACGCGCGACGTCAATGCTCGATGGCCGAATTGAGCTCGATCCACTTTCCGTTGATTTCCTTGTCGACATCGAACTCGAACTTGACCTTGAAGATCCCAGCCTCGTACACCAATTGGGCGGATTTCAGGAGGGATCGGTACAGCTTCATCGTCTTTCCCTTCGGCGTCGTCACGATCTCGGCGACATTGAGAAACCCCGCTTCCTCGAGCTCGTGGATCTTCCGATAACACGCTGCGATCGGGATGTCATATTTGTCGCTGATCTCTTGGACGGACCGAGATGTGTTCTGCGTCGCGACCAAAATGCGCTCCGCGTACTCGTCCGTGAGCAATCGCGAGACGTCCTTTTCTCGCATTGGTCTCGATTCAGTCGTGGATAGTAATCCGGTTATCGTTCCGGTTCTCGGATTTGATACTCGCGGATCGGGAGGGAGGAGGCGGATTTCACAGACGCAATGCGGCTCACACGATCGGTCGCAGGACCGCCCTCGGGAACCCTCCGGACAAGTCCCACGAGAGGTTGAACAACTCCGTGTAAGGCTTCTGTCCGTAGAGGACGACGGATCCGTTGACGCTGTCGATCCGGAAGACGGCGTAGGCGAGGTTTTCGAGCTTCGCGGCCGACGCGCTCTCCGGCGTCACGAACCCCACGAACACATCTTTGGCCCGGCGAACCGAGGCGAAGACGCCCGACATGCTTTCGATGACCTTTTCGCCGTAGACGGACTCCAACGTGTCGAAGGCCATGAGGGCAAGGAAGGGGCGCTCGGCTTTCGGCAGCTGGAACTCGACGTTGGACCACTTCAGGTCCGCATCCACGTTCGTACCTTCCATGTGCAGGACGACGCGGGAGTCATCGGCCAATCCCAAGGTCGCCGCCTCGAAAACGCGGACGTTCGCGTCAAACAGTCCGGGAGGCATGTGCGAGCTCACGAGTTCCCGGGTGAACTCCGCGCTCCCCTTGCGGGGCGGGACGTGGGCGACCCCGCGGCCCTGGCTGACGATGTTGCAGATCATCGCGGTCCGCAGCCAGTCGACGTAGTCCGCAGGGACCGCATTCGAGATCTCGAAGGCGACGACGCGGCCGCGGCTCAGCCCACCGGCGATCCGGTCGAGGGGCTCGAGGCCCATGCTCGCGGCATCCTTCGAGAGGTCCTTCACCGGCTTCCACAGCTGAGGCTTCGCGGGCCGGATGTCCTCGCGGATGTCGAAGGCGGTCAGCCGCCCGCCGTCGAGCGTGTACAGGTAGCGGTGGTGCTGGACCTGCTGCCCCCGCAGCTTCTCGATCGTTAGCACCCGGAGCCGTCGACCTTGGTACTCCGACGAGGCGAGGCTCACGACGCCGTCGCCGAGGTAGTCCAGCCGCGTCTCGCCGCTGCTCTCGAGGACGTAGAGGACGTTCTGCTTGCTGCCCTCGACCATGTCCTTCTGCAGGACCGTGATCAGTCGCGCGGCCGGGATGCCGTAGTGCTCGCCCAGCGCATCGATGGAATCGATGAGGACGAGCGACCGTTCCGGGAGCCGCCCGTCCACGAACTCGTACGCGGCCTCGAGTTCCGGGAGGTCGAACCCGAGGGTGACTTCCAAGAAATTCCCCTTCACCTCGCCGCTGCCGATCGCCTCCGGCTCCTCGTCATCGCCCTCCTTCCCTTCCATCAGCTTCCCCTCCAGTTGGTCGAGGGCGTTGCGCGCGACCTTTGAGCCCAATCGGCCCTTCAGACCAGTCTGCAATCCCGCGGGCTTGAGGCGTTCCTTCAACCAGATGAATTGTCGGAACAGGGACTCGTCGGAGACCCGGGCGCTGAGGTAGTGGGAGGCGCTGACTTCGCCGAGCTCCTCGGTCAGCTGGAGTGCGAACGTCGTCTTCCCGGTGCCGGCGGGACCCTTGACGATGAGGGAGTGGCCTCCCGCGGCGTTGAAGAACTCGACGACCTCGCGCGGGATACGGCCGGCCGGTGGCATCGTGGAACCGGCTCGAC
>VBLS01000216.1 GCA_005878635.1 Methanobacteriota archaeon
GTCTCGATTTGGGCGAGTTCCGACTCGACCGCTTCGTAACCCACTTTACCGCGAGCGAGGCCGGACACCATGCGGCTGAGGGCGGCGGACAGCGCGCCGGCGAGCGCGGAGACGCTCCCGCCCCCTGGAGTCGGCGTGGGCGCCGCGACCGCGGCGAGGAACTCGTGTACCGTCAGGTCCTTCAATCCCACAACCGCGTCTCCAAGATTTGCTCGCGATGGAACCGGGCGAGCTTGAAGTATTGGGTCGCTCCCGCCTCGACGATCTCGACCCCTTCCTTCGCGGCGAGACTGCGTATCGCCTCGAACGCCTGGATGAGGGAGGTCCGCTGGTAGTCGGTCATGTTCATCGAAACTTGAACGAGCCCGCGGTCCGGCAGCTCGAATCCTTTTGCCCGCACGGCCGGCAGTCCACCGTCGCTCTCCCGAATCGCCTTCGCGATCCGCTTCGCGATGCCCACATCTTTTGTCCCAAGGTCCACATTCCAGGCGATCAGGACGGGACGGGCACCCACGATGCAGGCGCCCGCGGTCGGATGCAACCGGCTCGGCCCGAAGTCGGGTTTCCGGTCCGGGTTCGTCTCGATGGCGACCTTGAGCCCTTCGTACTCGCCGCGCCTCAGGTTCGGCAACGCCTTTCGATCCGGTCGGGTGGCCGCGGCTTCGTACAAGTACACGGGGACCTGCAGTTCGTCCGCGATGCGCTTTCCCACGGATCGAGCGAGGGCGACGCAATCGTCCATCGTGACCCCGAGGATCGGCACGAACGGGAGGACGTCCAGCGCGCCGACGCGAGGGTGGGCACCTCGGTGCTGGTTCATGTCAATCCGGGCGACCGCGGTCCTCGCGCCCTGGAGGGCGGCTTCCGCGACGCCGGCCCGGTCCCCGATGAACGTGATGACGGAACGATTGTGATCCGGATCCATTTCCGTGTCGAGGACCCGGACTCCCGGGACCGACGCAATCGAACTCGCGATTTCGTCGACGATTTCCTTGCGCCGCCCTTCGGAGAAGTTCGGCACGCATTCGACAATCTCGGCCACGATGCCGCTCCGGCGGCGCCGAAGGTCCCAATTCCTTAAGACCTTTCTCGGAAAAGGCTTGCTCTTGTTTGCGAAACTCCGCGAGCCAGCCCCGCTCAGGAGGTGGCTGTCGAAGGCCATGTATAGGTAAATCGAATATCTTTGCCGGGACCGGATTCTCGGGAGGGGCCAAGATGCAGCGGTGCGCTCGGACCATCGCCTGCCTCGTCCTCCTCGGAATCCTGTCCGTCGTGGCTTTTGGATCTTTCTCCGTGATGGCGCTTCCGCCCATCCCCATGCGGACACAAGGTCACGCCCTCGACCAAGGAGGTTCGCCCCTCTCGATCGGGACACCGATCCGTACGTTCGTGGATGGCGTGAACTACACCGGCGGCCGCTTCCCGGGGGACACGATGGCCGTCCAAGACGGGACGGGTTCCTTCGCCGTGCTGACGGCGGGGAACTCGAAGACGAATGCGAACGCCTCCGACACGCCGGCGGTTCAGGAAGGCGCGAACCTGGGCGACACAATCCTGTATGCGGCGGGAGACTTCACCGTCGCAACGCCGGTCTTCCAGGAAACTTCGACCTGGGCGCCTGAAACGATCGTGACCCAAGACTTGCACCTCGGTTCCGCGCCTTCGACCCCCCAGATCCTGAAGATTCAAGGCATCGTCACACAGCCTGCGCAGGGCGGGGACCAGTTCGTGTTCCTGTGCAATCCAACAGGGAGTACGGTCTCCCTCGCCGACTACTACCTGGAGCGGGACGCGCCCGGGACCTACCATGGCGGGAGTATCGCCCTCGCCGGCGTCCTCGGAGCCTCATCGACCGTCCGCGCGAACCTCACGTCACCTACCTGGCTGTCCGTCGGCGGCGACGCCCTGAAGCTCGTCTACAAGAATCCGCGCGGCGCCTCCGCGCCCGCGGGAGGCCGGGACATCGTCGTCGATCGGGTGGAATTCAACGCGACGAGCGGCGGCACCTTGACGTGGGAACCCGGCAACACGATCATGGGCGACGCCCCGGCTCCCGGTCCGGGCCGGATTCTCCAGCGGGACGCGGCGTGCTCGGACACCAACGGTCCGCAGGACTTCTCCCTCGGGACGGAGCCCGGACTGCCCGCGAACGGTCCGCCCATCGTGGCCATCGTCGCCCCTTCCGCCGGCCAGACCATCGAGGCGGCAACATCCGTCACGTTCTCCTGGACGGTGTCCGATGATGTGTTCGTGTCGTCGTATCTCCATGTGTGGGCCAACGTGACGATCGGTACCGAGACGATCCCGCTCCTGACCGACCAAGTCGGAGCGACCTCCGTCGCCTGGACGACCCGAGATGTCGCCGATTCAAACGTTGTCCTGCGCGTGGACGTCGAGGATCCATTCGGCGCCCATGGGAGCGCATCGCAGACCTTCGCCCTCACCCGGCAATCGCCGATTGCCCTCATCGCGGCCGTCCTGATCGCGGTCGTGCTCCTCGTGTTCCTGATCTTTGGACTTCGACGGGCGCGGAAGCACGAAGAACAACCGCCGTCGCCCCCGCCGGTCCCATCGGTCCCCCCGACTCCTCCCGCCGCGCGGGCAGCGATCGCCCCTCCACTCGGGGGACCGGTGTCGATGACCGACAAGAAGGTGTGTCCTCGGTGCCACACGGCGGTGGACATCGCGGACGTCAGCTGCTTCTTCTGCGGCTACCGTTTCTCCGAACAAAAGTGATGCGGATACCGGAAGCATATTATCGGCCACTTTCCTTGGCCCTGCATTCCCATGCGGAAGGACGAAGAATTCAGCGAATGGTACAACGGCGTCATCGACCGGGCGGAGCTGAGTGACAAGCGCTACCCGATCAAGGGGATGAACGTCTGGCGCCCTTACGGCTGGGCGATCATGAAGCTGATCGATCAGGCGATGCGCGAGGAGTTCGACTCGACCGGCCACGGCGAGGTCAACTTCCCCGTCCTGATCCCGGAGACGGAGTTCCAAAAGGAGGCCGATCATGTCAAGGGCTTCGAAGGCGACGTGTTCTGGGTCACCCGCGGCGGG
>VBLS01000221.1:0-589 GCA_005878635.1 Methanobacteriota archaeon
GACCCCCGCCCCATTGGACGTGAGCGCGGTCACCGTGTAGGTCGGATTGGCCGGAGCTCCAACATCTCGGGCAAGGAGGAGGATGCCCTGAGACGCCTTCGCGGAAATGGTCTTCATCAAGTCGTACGTGTATTCATTGGTGGACAACACGGTGGCCCCTCGCTTGAGCCGGAGGTTTCCGGGAGCAATCCAGCGGTCGGCCGACCCACCATTGTTGGTGTCGAACACCTGGACCGCGGCGATGATGAGATTGTCGGCCGAGGCGAGCGACGTCGCATGGGACAGGATGGTCGTTTCTGACGTGCCGATGGCAACCGAGGCGCCGTCTTGGAAACTGCCGGTCATACCTTGGAGCGCCAGGATTTTCGCTTCGCCGTTCATTCCCGATGTACCGGCGAGAGCGGTCACGTCGTACGTGGGGCTGGACGGTGCGCCGACATCCTTGTACAGGAGATAGCAATAGTTCGTCGGGAAGTGAGATGCATCCGGGGTGGTCCCACCCACGCGACAAACGAACTCATTGCTCGAGAGGACAGAGGCACCGCGTTTCAGCTTCAGATTTCCGGGGCTTCCCCCGGCGATGTCAATC
>VBLS01000221.1:621-4429 GCA_005878635.1 Methanobacteriota archaeon
GAGATGGCGACGGTCACGATGATGTAGTTGTCGCCGGCCGGGAACGTCGTCGCCAAACTTGCCAGGGATGTCTCCGTGGTAGCGATGGCCACCGACCCGCCATCCAAGAAGGCCGAAGAAGCGCCCGTCGAACCTGCCGCAACGGTGTCGTAGCCCGCGGCGCCATTCGACTTGGTGAAGTTCGCGGCGTTGGCGCACTTGCTGATCGCGACGTTCTTGCATACGAGATACTGGATCTCGTTCGTGCTGGCCTCGTAGTAGCGGGCGAGATTCACATAGTCGTTCCGCGGGGAGATATCGACGGAAAGGCCCGTGTAGGTCGTGCCCCAGGAGAGCGTTGGATTCCAGCTCGCACCCGCCTTGTTCTTGTAGTACACCGTGCCGCTTGTCTTCGATCCGCTCCAGGCGATATGCGGCGCGTTGCCCGAGTCCGTCGAAATCGTCGGCATGTACCCGGTGGCCGTGTCGTCCACGACCGTCACACTGGCCCAATTCGAGGAACTGGCCAGTTGGGCCTGCGTCGGGTACGCGACCAAGGTCTTCGTGTACCGGACGAGGTTCAGGGTGGTCTGGTCGCCCGTCGTCGAGGCCGACACCCAAACGACATGGAGGTATCCTCCGGAATCCATCGCGATGGAGGGCTCCGCGCTGTCGAAAGTGTGGAGAGGACTGTCCGACGAACGACCGGAGGCCAACACGATCGGTACGCCCCAAGTCGATCCACCCGCGTCTAAGCTCCGATTCAGGAGGATCCGGTCCCATCCAGTGTAGGTATCGCGAACGTGGATCACGAGCATTTTCAGCTCGCCGTTCAGGGAGGAGGCGGCGGGCCCTGTCATCGCGCCCTCGTACGAAGGGTTTGAGGTCGTCGTCGAGACCCTACGGAGGTAGCCTTTGTACAGGCCGGAGCCATCGATGAAAAGGGTGGCGGCCGTCTGGCCGAACTGGTTGCCGCTGCCAGTCGTCTCTCCGGTTCGCCGGATGTCGTCGGCACCGGTCACAATGGTTCGGGTTGAGCCGACCGCATCCATCTCCATGGCCCCAATCACGACATCGTCCCCGGGGCCAAACGAGGTCGTTGCGGTCCCGAGCACCGTCCGCCCGTTCCCGACGGAAACGCTGCCGGTGTCGACCGAGCTCGCACTGAGTCCGCGGAAGGTCAGTATTTTAGCCTCTCCATTGACCGTGTTTGCGGCAATGTTGTTGATCGTCCAAACCGAGTACGCTTGGTTCGCCGCGCCGGCCGCGTCCAAGGCGACCAGGATCTGATAGACCCCATCCGGGGCTGCGTTGTTCGCGGACGCGCTGTTGAACTGGTTGCTCGCGATGACCGGGTCCGAGCTGAGGGTTCCCCTTCGAATCTGGGAGAAAGCGCCTGGGATGTTGTATCTCCCGGACACGGAATCCGTCTGAATGGTCGCGATCACCAGATTCGGCAAGCTGGACGACGCGGCGGGGAACGTCGTTGATACCGAACCGAGGGACGTCGTCGAGACTTGGATTGCGACAGACCCTCCGTCCGCAAACGCGCTGTCGGACGAGGCGAGGCCGCTGATCACCACAAACTTGACTTCAGCGTTGGCTCCCGTCGCGTCGGCCGCCGCGAAAACCCCATACGTGGGACTCGCGGCCGCTCCGACGTCCCGGTAGAGCAAACCCGCGAAGCCTCCTTCGCCAGGAGTGCCCGTCGCGGGCAAGCGGATTTCGAATTCGGTCTGTGCGAGGAGCGGGTCGGAGGTCAGGCTTCCGCGCCGCAGTTGCACGTTTCCCGCCGTCATGAGACGCGCCGCGGCCCCGGTGTTGTTGAATTGGATGAAGGCGATGACGAGGTTGTTTCCCGCGGCCAGGGAGGTCGGGATGGAGTCCAGGAGCCCCAGGCTCGTCGGGACGGCGACCGATCCGCCGTCCTTGTAGGCGGAATCCGGAGCGCTCGGCACCTGATCCTGATATACGGCATAGAAGCATCCGCCCGAGTTGGTCGCGTCGCACACGGTCTGGTTGGCGACCGTCCCAGCCCGGACGACCTTTCGCTGTTGATTGTAGGCCGTCGTAAGGCCGCTCGAGCCTGGGTCGAGGAGCGTCGAGGCGGGTCCCGGGCCGAGAGAGGGCGAGGCGAGGGATAAGGGCTGGTCCACTGATGCGGACCGCGGCGACATCGCTTGACCTACGCGAGCTGGGACGGCCGTCGTCGAGTCGACCGATCCCCAGAAGTCGCCTGCCTCGACGTACAACCGCGTCACGTTCATTGGGATGGAGAGCTCGAGGGCGTGGTAGCCCAGGGCGACTGTCACCGGGGAAAGCGTAGTCCAGGACCATTGTCCTGGGAACGATCCGGAGAAGACGAGCACGCTCGCCTTCGTGACCTCGTCATCCTTCCCTCGGATCTCGACGAGTCGGTCCGCGCCGATTCCACCGATCGAATATCCGCTGAAGGAACTGTTGTCCACGTCCACGAAAATGCGGATGATGTCGTCTCCGAGGATCGATGGGCGGTTGTCAGGGCCGATGTACACGCTGACCGAGCGTCCCGCATAGGGCGCCGGGAATGTGTTCGGGATCGTCATGTTGAGCCACAGGTCCGTGCCTCCTGGAAATCCATAGTCCACGATTCCGTCTCCGTCGTAGTCTCCGTTCGTCCGCGCGTCGGGGACCCCATCGTTGTTGAAGTCCAGGGGGAAGGGATCCACGGCATCCGGGACACCATCTCGGTCCGTGTCCGCGGGTCCTTGTGACTGCGGCGGCACCTTCCGTGGAAGTTCGGGGGTCGGCGTTCCATGCAAGATTCGACCGGTGACGTCGGTATAGAGGAAAGTTGACACCCCGCTCCGCTGTGCTCCGTACCCTGCGAGGTCGATGTTCGGGTTGTTCCTCGGGCTGACGTCGCCCGGCGCGTCGGTAGAGGCCGCGGCCCATTCATCGAACGCGCCGTCGACGCGGGGCAGGGCAGGGATCGCTCCGAGATATCCAAGCAACCGAGCGCCGGGGTTTTCCCGCAACGAGACGGCTCCGGCGCCCAGCCCAAAGGGGTGGATGGACGGGAGCCGGACGCCGAACGTCTCTCCCGTTGCCGAAGCAAAGTCACCGACGACAAACAGAGTGGCCGAACTCCCGGTGGCCAGCTGGATTGGGGAGAAAGTGAACGACACGTCTCGAGACGTCGGCGCAATCTGGGCGAGCACGTTGGTTCCGTCGGTGAGCTGAAGGAGGGACGACGCATCGGCAGGGGCCGTCCCGGCGATCTGCACATGGAGGGAGCTGAGCGCGACGGGCTGCCCATGAGCCGCCAGGTTCAGCCGCAGGAGATTCACGCCGTTGGCCGCAATGATGTCCGGAGCTTGCGGGTCCGCGACGACGGACAGAGTCCCGAGCCCCGGACTCACTGGAAAATCTCCGGTATCCGTCTGACCGTCCCACGACAGGGTGTGCACGGTCGCGATCGGGGGGACCGAGGGCGAGACGCCCGCGAGCCAGTCGGCCTCCGCCTCAATTCGCGATCCACTCGCGGCGGCCGGCGTCGCAGTCCCTTTGATCCACCCGCTCCAGTCTCGCTGATCCCGGTTCGAATCGAACTCCCACAAGGTGCTCGCCACGACCGACCCGTTGTGGCCGGACACCTCGATCATGCGATCGGCACCGAGGCCGTCGATCCGGTATCCCGTCGATGCCGCTCCATCGATGTCCACGAAAATCCGGACCGTGTCCATGGTTCCCGGGGTGGCCCCTCCGCCCGTGAGGATGGATCCGGCGACTTCGACGTAGAACGCGACGGGGCCGAGGTTCGAGACAACACCGAAACGGACGATGTCGA
>VBLS01000221.1:4455-4970 GCA_005878635.1 Methanobacteriota archaeon
TCGACTCCGTCGCGACGCTTGCCCAATCGTTGAACTGGCCGTCGATCTGGATTGGGTAGGCGGGTCCGCTGTACGGAGGGACGAAGAACAGAGGCATGAGCAGGAGACCGACCACGACGAGCGGGATCACGTACAGCTTCCATCCGGCGGTCTGAAGTGCCCCCCGGAGGCCGGAAGAGCGGAACCCCCTCGGACGGGATCCCGCGAGTCCATTCGTAAGACCGTTTGTCCGACCCAGGCCGTTGGTGAGTCCGTTCGTGCGGCCCAGTCCGTTCGTGAGACCGTTGGTCCGCCCGAGGCCGTTGGTCAGGCCATTCGTACGACCGAGGCCGTTCGTCAACCCATTGGTCCGGCCCATGCCGTTCGTGAGCCCGTTCGTCCGACCCATGCCATTGGTCAGTCCGTTCGTCCGTCCGCGGAGTCCGTTCGTCCGGCCCTTCAGACCGTTCGTCATGCCGGCCCGCGAGCGGGGGCTGCGGGAGAAGACCAGCCCGTTCGTGAGACCCTTCTTCGGG
>VBLS01000222.1:0-2779 GCA_005878635.1 Methanobacteriota archaeon
AGTTGCGTCGCCGGGATGTCCTGGGTGTATGCTCGGATTGCATTGCCAAGATAGGTCCGGGTGAGAAACAGGTCCGTGAGGGCGATCAGGGCAACGGAGACGACCGCAACATAGAGGCCTCCGAAGGGGACGAGGACGGGCCCGATCTGCGCCGACCCGGGGCTCCATAAGATTCCGACGGGATGCTCCCAGATCGATTGGGCGACGTTGACGATGACCAGGGAGAGCCCGAACGTGGAGACGAGGGTGACCAGCTCGCTCTGGAGGCCCATCGATTCCTTGCCTCGCAGCTCGCGGTGCAGGAAGCCGAAGTAGAAACCCACGCCAACGGCGAGGCCGATCGCCGCGTCGATTGGGACGCTGAGGAGGGGATTGAATCCGGCGTACAGGTAGAGGAAATATGCTCCGTACGCCCCGAGCATGATGAATTCCCCATGGGCGATGTTGACGACCTTCGCGACGCCCCAGATGATGTTCAGTCCATGCGCGATGACGGCGAGGACGCAGCCGAGCAGGAGGCCGAGCACCAAGTCTGTGAGGAATAGCGCCGCGAAGTCCGCCATGGGCTCCCCGGCCCCTGGCCTACGCGCCGCTGTACGGGTACTGGCACGACCCGTCCGCGATGGTCGCGGGCAAGACCACTTTCTTCACTCCGGCCTGCCACTGCACCAGGACCATCGAATGCGCGACCTGCAGGCCGCGAGAGTCGATCTGGAATTCCCCGAAGAAGTCCATGATGTGCATGTTGCCCAGCTGCGCCCGGACGGCCGTCGTGTTGAAGCTGTTCGCCAGGTGGATCGCGTTCGCAAGGACCAGCAGGGAAGCGCCCGCTTCCGCCGCGTGGTAGGCCGGCACATCCCCGTTGTTCAGACTCCTGTACAATTGGGTGAACTCGGCCGGCGTCGGCCCGTACCAGCTCAGTCCGGCTGACTGGGCGAAGGACGGGCTGTACGACACCGCCGTCTCCCACTGGGATGGACCCGTCACGTTGTTCGCGCTGCCCGCGAGCTGGGTCTGGAATGCGGGCTCCGTGACGGCGACCAGAAGCGAGATGAACTTCGGGGGAGGCGCGTTCCAGGTCGTCTTGAGTTTGTCCATGATCAACAGCCCATCGGTGTAGTGCCCGCCTCCAATGAGGTCGTCCGCGCCCGCATTGTTCGCGGCAGTGAGCTGGGTTGAGAGGTCTTGCGCGTTCGTCGGGTAGGACTGGTTATAGACGACGGCCATGCCCAACGATTGCGCGTAGCGGATGGCCGCCTGCGTGGCGTTGGTGGAGAACGAATCGGCCGCGTAGAGCGCCGCGATCTTGTCGCTGGGGTGGTTCGTGTGGAGCCAATCTACGGCGTCTTTCAGGTAGATGGAAGCCCGGCTCAGGACCTCGACCAAGTTTCGCCGCGTCGATCCGGTCCAGATGATGTCGGAGGACCCGCCATGCGACAACATGACCCGATCGTACTTGTCCGCGAGGGGCGCGGCCGCCGTGGTGAGGGGGCTGCTGTAAGGGGCGAGCAGGAAGGTCGCGTTGTCCTGCTGGATGATGCGTGGGTACAACGTCCCGATGTTTCCGATCATGCTTTGGTCGTCGTAGTAATCGAGGCTGAAGTTGTACACCTTGCCTTGGACGGTGACGCCGCCGTGTCCGTTGATCCAATTGAGGATCGTCTGGATGCCGTGGAGCGAGTTCTTCCCCTCGACGTTATATTGGCCGTTGAGGGAAATCGTGAAGCCCACTTTGATGGTCCCGCCGAAAGGCGTCGGCAACGTGAGGTAATAGACCGCAGCGGCCGCGACCCCCACCAGGATGACGAGGAAGGCGATCCCGATCGCCAGCACTTTTCTCCGACTTCGCGGCGCGGGGGGCGGCGCCTCCGCCTGACCTGGTTCCGACATCTTTCCACGACCCGTCCTTGTCTCATCGCGGGCCGGAGGTCGGTCCTGAGACAGGACCAATCCGCGATCCGGTTCCTCCTCGACCCAACGCCGTGGAATAGTCAAGGGGGCTTAAGCTATTTCGGCGTTCATGTGGGGTCGGTCTGGGCCGTCTCCTCCGCCGCGGCCCGCCGCTTCGCCCACTCGCCGATCGGGGTGGGGAGTACCGCGGTGCCGATCATCACGGCCATGGCGATCGGGAGGAGATCGCCGGTCACCCCGTTCGTCACCCCATATTGCGCGATGATGAGGGAGATCTCGGCCCGGGGGATCAGGAACGCCGCGAGGGGCCAAACCGCCTCCGCCCGAACTCCAGCCGCCCGTGGGAGGATCAGGAGGCCGGGGACGAATTTCCCGGCGGCGGCGACGCCCGTGGCGGCGAGGGATAGGAGGAGACGCCGGGGATCGTCCAGGGGTTGATCAGGAATCCGATGCTCGCGAAGAACACGCCCATGAAGACGGCGGCGACCGGCGTGATGTGGCGGGAGACCCGCGGGCCGTACTCCGTGCTCGCGACGATGCTCCCTGCGAAGAAGGCGCCGACGAGAGGCGGCAAGCCGAGGACGGCGAAGGCGAAGCTGATCAGCAGGCCGAAGGAGACCGCGACCATGATCACGCTGCTCGGCGAGACCGCGTCCGTCGCGCGAAGGACCGGCGGGAGGGCGTGGCTTCCCACAAAGATGAGCAGGGCCGCGAGGCCCAGGATGCCAAGGAGCCCGGCGAGGACGTACAGCGGCGGGAGCGGCGACGGCGACGCCAGGCCCACCACGAACGTCATCAGCGACAGGGCGACGATGTCGTCGATCAGGATCGAGGCCGTGATGAGGTCCGCCCCTCGGACCGCTCCGTA
>VBLS01000222.1:2910-6289 GCA_005878635.1 Methanobacteriota archaeon
AGCACCAGTCCTCCGAGGAACGACGCGGCCACCCCGGAAATCGCGAGCAGGAACGGCCATGCGCCGAGTTTCCGAAAGCCGCGGATGTCGAAGGACAGCCCGGTCGTGAACATCAGGAAAACCGCCCCGAGGACGGCCAGGTCTGCGACCGCGGACTGATGAACGGAATACCCGGGGGTGAAGGGCCCGAGCACGATGCCCGCCACGAGCATCCCGACGGCCCGCGGCAGGCGGATCTTGCGGAACGCGGATCCACCGATCTCGGCCGCGATGAGGATGACCGCGAAGTCGAGGAGAAGCTGCTCCCCTGCCATCGGCGCGGGGGAAGCGTCCGGCCGGGACATAAAGGCGGCACGACGGACGCGGACTGCCGCCGGCGAAACGCATATGCCCCATCGCCTCCTCGGGCCGTCCGATGGCCTCCCGTCGACGGGATGTCGCCCTGATCCTCCTCGCGAGCGTCCTCTGGGGCACCTCCTTCCCCGGGAGCAAGCTTACGGTCGACACCGTCGATCCGCTCTTCCTCACCTTCGCCCGGATGGCCCTGGGCGCCTCCCTCGGCCTGCTCGTCCTCGCCGCGATGGGCCGCCTCGACCGCCGCATCTTCCGGGAGCCGATCGTCTGGATCCTCGGGGCCGTGAATGCGATCGGCTTCGACCTCCAGAACGAAGGCATCCTCCTCACGACCGCGTCGAAGACGGCCCTCCTCGTCAACGTGAATATCGTTTTCATCGCGATCCTCATGGTCCTTTTCTTCGGGGAGACCGTGAGCCGTGAGAAGGTCGCGGGGATCCTGATCGGCCTCTTTGGGGTCGTCGTCCTCGCGACGAAATTGGACCCCGCGAGTTTGGGCGGAGGCCAGTTCGTCGGCGACCTCCTGGTGTTCCTCGCGGGCTTCATCTGGGCGTTCTACGTCGCCGGCGTCAAGTGGCGCGTCGACCGCGGTGGGGACTCCATCGCCTTGACCGCCGGCATCCTCGCGACGAGCGCCGTGGTCGCGACGGTCCCGTTGCTCGCCTTCTCGACCCCGATCCCGCGGAGCGAGACCGGATGGCTGGGGATCGTGTACCTTGGCCTCGTGCCGACCTTCGGGCCGCTCATGCTGTACGTGGCGAGCATGCGGACGATCTCGCCGACGATCTCGGCGCTCCTGATCCTCCTCGAGGTCGTCGTCGCGGCGATCCTCTCCTTTCTCTTCTTGCACGACGCGCTCGATGGGTTCACGTTGGCGGGCGGCGGCCTCATCCTGCTCGGCGCCTACGTCGTCACGCGCGGCGAGAAGCCGTCCCGTGAGCCCGCGGCAGGAGGTCTCACACGGGTGTCGGCCGACCCTGCCGAGTTTGAACCAGACGGCATGATGCGCCGATGATGAGGTCGGCCTCCGATCGGACGATTCGTCTCGAATGGGACGGATAACGAATAAGCCGATCCTCGCATGCCGGCTCCAGCATGCGGACGATGTCGGTCGAGACCGGCGCCCCGGGCCAGCGGCTCAGCACCTTCGACGTGACGAGCCTCGTGGTGGGATCGATCATCGGGGCGGACGTGTACGTGGCGACCGCGATCGGAGCCCGTCTGGTGGGTCCCGCCTCCCTGCTCGTCTGGATCCTGGCCGGGGTCATGGCCAGCGTCATCGCCTATTGCGTCATGTACCTGCCAAAGGTCGGCGGTCCCTACGCCTACGTGAGGGCCGTCTCCGGGCCCTTCCCCGGATTCATGGTCGGTTGGGGTCTCCTGTTGGCGGAATGGTTTTCCCTCGCGGTGTTCCCCGTCGCCTTCGTTCAGTACTTCATGGCCCTCGTGCCCGGCGTCGATGAGGGAGGACAGATCCTGCTCAAGGCGGCCTTCATCGCGATCGTCGTCCTTTCCAATGTCGTCGGCGTCAAGAAGGCGGGGAGGCTCAATGATCTCCTGACGGTGGCGAAGCTCAGCCCCCTCGTCTTGATCATCCTCGGAGGGGTCGTGTTCCTCGGAGTTCAACCGGGAAAGATCTCCGCGAACCTGACCCCGTTCTTCGCGGGGGACGTCCACGCATTCGGCCAGGCGCTCGTGCTCATTTTCTGGGCGTACGCCGGCTTCGAACTGTCCACGTTGCCGGCGGACGAAGTCCGCACGCCCGAGAGGACGATTCCCCGGTCCATCGTCCTCGGCCTGATCATCGTGATCACGTTCTACCTGTTGACGAACTTCGTGGTCTTGGCCTCGATCGGCCGACCGATCCTCACGATGTCGGGAAGTCCCCTGATCGATACGGCGGCCGCCATCTTCGCGTCCCCGGCGTTCGTCGCCGCCGTCGTCGCGGTCGTGGTGGGCGTCGGCGCGCTCCTTTCCATTACGGGGGCCGACGAATCGGGGACGATCGGAACCTCGAGGCTTGCCTACGCGATGTCCCTCGACGGACTCCTTCCGAAGGTGTTCAGTCGCACGCATAACCGGTTCGGCACCCCGTATGCCGGGATCGTGATCCTCTGCGCCGCCGCGTACGTCGCGAGCCTTCTCGGCGGGTTGGCCGCTCTCATCAATTCCTCCGTCTTCCTCCTGGCGGTTGCCTATTTCGCGACGTGTCTCGCCGCCCTCTTCCTTGGGAGGCAGCATCCGACCGTGGCCACGAGGATTCGCGGCCGACTCGGGATCCCCGTCCTCGGGGCCGTGTTTTCCATCGTCCTGATCCTCCTCGTCAATCCGGTGCAAATGGCCATCTCGATCGCGCTCCTCGCGGTCGGGATTCCCGTGTACACCTTTTTCTCGCCGAAACAGGAATTGCAAGGGCTCAAAGCCGTCTTCCTTTCGCGGGAGGCGTTCCGCGAGCGAGCTCGGCAGCAGGCGACGAGGTTCCTTGCCTTCGGGCTCCACGTGGTCCGAGACGTCGCACGTCGCCTCAGGCGCCCGCAAGGCCGCGATCCATTCGGCCTGGCTCGAAGGTGACGCTCGATGGAGGGAGGCGCACCTCTGTCACGGAGGGATTCTGGGCGCCTAACTTTGCGGGCCTGACACGTTCACGACCGCGGGCCCGATGCCCACGCTCAGGTTCACGACGACCGCGACCTCATCTTGGCTCACGTTCACGTCCCGGTGGACGAGGCCCGGGGGGACGTGAAAGAAATCGCCGGGCGCGAGCTCGACGGCCTCCTTTCCGTCGCGGCCATAGTCGAACCGGAGCCGCCCCGACGCGAGGAATCCATACAGATGTCGCGTTCCATGATGATGCCAATTCGAAATCGTTCCGACGGCAATTTGCGAGCGCGCCACGACGACGTTCTCGTGATCGAACGCTCGGTCCCGACGGATGCCCTGGGTCACGGCCCCTGCGGTCAAGCGGTCCTTGCGGACGACCTCGATCCTCGGCATGGCCGACAGAAACCGCCGCCGTCTATAACGG
>VBLS01000213.1:0-473 GCA_005878635.1 Methanobacteriota archaeon
GTCGGTGCGCCGTCCGCGATTCCATTCGAGGATCAGGAACGCGACGACCCCCGTCAGTCCCAACGCGCCGCCGAGCGCCAAGGCGATTCCCGGGATCACGATCGTGTGCCACGAGAGGGCGCGTGATGGATCCGAACTGAGCCCGCTGACCACCAGGGTGTAGATGAGAGGCGAAACGACCGTGGTGAGAATCGCCAAAATGAGCGAAGCCAGAAGCAAACGCAGACCGATCTCGGTACGGGGAGCTTGCAGAGGTCTTCCCTCCTGCACAACCCACGCCGGTCAGAATATTTCTGTCTTGCGAATCGGACCGACCCGGACCCACTCGTCGGCAACTCCAAATACGCCTCCATGGATAGCGCGCGTGGCCAGGAGACCGCGGACGGCCGACGGTGGCCCTTCGGGGCCGCTGAGGAACGTCCCCCCTCCCTCGGAACGGTGGCCCCGTGCAAGCGGGGGGCCCGAGAGGACCG
>VBLS01000213.1:487-2565 GCA_005878635.1 Methanobacteriota archaeon
ATGATCCGCCCGGCGGTGACGTTGACGCGGGATCTGGTGAGACGGCGACACCCCACCGGAGCAAGTCCAAGCAGGCGCAGCGCGCCAGGTAGGACGCTCAGTCCAATGCCGTCAGAACAGAAGGGGGCGTACGGCGGCCACCTGGCCCTATTCTGATGCTGATTCCGTGCACCGCAGACTTCAGTCGCCGCCTAGTGTTGGCCGGGGAGGCATGGGATCATTTTTCCCACCGTCGTCCAATGGGAAACAGCGAACCTTTCGACCCGTGCGCTGGGTACGGAGAAGCCCCTCCGTGGCCATCGCCCGGACGTTGTATGCGACGGCGGCGTGGTGACGATTCAAGCGCCGAGCGAGTTCCCGAATGGCGATGCCAGGATCCTGAGCCACGTTCTCGAGGACCGACTTTTGCAGGGGACTGAGCGGCCGGTCGCGCCACAAGGACACGTCGCCGTTCGGATAATACCAACGGTGACGGCGACCTTTTTCTGAATGGACGAGTCCTTGTTTCTCCAAGACTCTCAGATGATACGCGGCAACGCCGTTCTGAAGACCGATGGCATTCCGAATTTCTGTGAACGAGGATCCGGGACGCTGATGGACGGCCTCAAAGATCAGGAGGCGGACCTTCCTTTGAAGGACCTGCTCCCGGGTGAGGCGCGTATGTTGGAGCACCGCGAGAGTTGCTGCAGTCGCGGCGATGACGGTTCCGCCGATCTCAACCGTGGTCATCCAGGGAAATGGAGGCGGTCCCCCAGCCCCTCCGTCCAGGCGAACGGTGAAGGCGGTGCTCCTCCAGGTCCGCACGGGGATCGAGCCTGCGAGGGCGGATGCATTGCCTACTCGAATCCACACCTCATACACGTTCGGAGGTAACTCCGCGAACACGAGGGTTGAGCCGGTCCACATCGCACTGACTTCGACAGTCGCCGTGGTCGGGTCACGGAGTTCGACGTCGACGCGCGCGTTTCGCACCACTTGGGCCCCGGGCGCGACATCGCCGGAGGCTTCCCCCGAAACGCTTCGGAAGAGAGCTCCGCCGCCGGCGAAGACATCGTACCACGTTAGGTACACGGTTTCATCCGCGCCGGCGGCCAGGTGTTCGTAGGACGACCCGTTTGCTCCGCTTCCCTGAAGGCTGACACGAAACGACGCGTTCGTGAAATTCTGGCCCAAGTCCCCCGAACTCCCGACATAGATGGAGCTCTCTGTGAACGCCCCTCTTTCCGATGCATTTCCGAAGGATTGCCAGGCCACGTACAGCCGAGATTCGCTATCGAAAACGAGGGTGCCGCCCACTTCAAGTTCGTACATGCCTCGATACCTGCTCACCTCAATCGGCGCGGAGAACGTATTTCCCCGGTCATGCGAGATGGACAGGTAGGTGGCCTCGACGAAGGCCGCAGGCACGAGGGAATTCCAGGAGACCGCGAAGATCCCATCGGGCGATGCGGCCACGGACGGGACCGATGCACTCGAAGCGTTTGGGGGAGAGACTGCGGTCACGTTTGGCCATGTGACCCCGCCATCGGAAGAGGCACCCACGCTCACGTGTCCACACGATCCAATGCCGCACGACCCGGTGTCGGCCGTCAAGAAAACGACCGTGACATTGTCCTGGAATGCCGCGACGCTCGGGGTCGTCCGCGTTGCACCGGAGGAAACGGCTACGGAGGGACCCCATGTGCTCCCGCCGTCGGCGGACCTGACTACGAGCACGGTACCCGAGGCATTCACGGCCCCGACGTAGACAGTCCCCGATGCGTCGTCCGTAGCAATCGATGCGAGTCCCCCGAAATCTTTGAAGGACGCCATTCGGAGCCAGGAAAGCCCTTGGTCGACCGATCGTAAGACCGCGACTTCACCCGTGGCACGATTCGGGTCGACGATGAAGGCGGCGCCGTCCTTGCCGACCGCAATGCCAAGTCGTTCAACATCACAGGTGGTATTACTGAAGCTGGAGCACAGCTCGAGAGGGATGGGATCGCCAAAGGTCAGGCCCCCGTCGAGTGAGCGCCGGATCTTGAAGTCAGCCGACTGAGGAGTGTAACCCCGAATGATGTAGATCGTGCCGTAATAGG
>VBLS01000214.1 GCA_005878635.1 Methanobacteriota archaeon
CCCAGTTGCTGCGGGAGAAAGGCTTCGTGCGGAGGTGAACCGATGGCCGGCGGAGTCCTGATCGTCGCGGAACATCTCGAGGGCCGGATCGCGCCCTCCACGCTGGAACTGATCGCCGCGGCCCGCCCGCTGGCGCGGTCCCTCGGGGACGAGCGCAACGCCCGGATCGCGGTGCTCGGCCACGGCGTCCGAGGGATCGCGACCCACCTCGCCGGCTACACGCTCGACGTCCTCCTCCTGGACCACCCCGCGCTCGCCGAATACACGGGGGACGGCTACGTCCAGGCCCTCCGCGGGACCGTTGAGTCGACGAAGCCGAGGGTCATCCTCGCGGCTCACACCTCTCAAGGATACGACTTCGCCCCGGCGCTCGCGGGGACGATGGACCTCCCGCTCCTGACGAACTGCCTCGCCATCGACCTCGAGGGCGATCGACTCGTCGCGACGCGACGACTCCTCAACGAGAAGGTCCAGGCGCAGGTGGAGATCCGTTCGGACCGACCGGTCGTCGTCACGATGCGCCCCGGCGCCGTCAAGGCCGTGGGCCCGGCTCGGGGGACGATGACCGTCACGGAGGTGCCCGTCACCCTCGACCCGGCGGCGATCCGGGAGACGTTCGTCCGGCTCGAGCGACCGGGGGTCCAGGACATCGACCTGTCGACCGCCGACATCATCGTCTCGGCGGGACGGGGGATCCAAAAGAAAGAGAACCTCGCCTTGGTCGAGGAATTCGCGAAGGCGATCGGCGGGGTCGTCGGCGCGTCCCGCCCTCTCACGGATATGGACTGGCTCCCGAAGACGCGGCAGGTCGGGCAGAGCGGGAAGACGGTCCGCCCCAAGCTGTACGTGGCCTGCGGCATCAGCGGAGCGATGCAACACGTCGCCGGCATGAAGGACGCGGGGCTGATCGTCGCGATCAACACGGACCCGACCGCGCCGATCTTCGAGGTCGCTCATTTCGGGTTCGTCGCGGACGCGCTCAAGTTGCTCCCGGCCACTTTGAAAGAACTCAAGGCGTGAGGGCGGACGCCCGGAGCTTTCATCTAACGAGGCCTCAATCCGGCATCGTGGAGCAGCCGACCGATGGGCCGTCGGCCTCGGGGGAGCCGCCGCCTCCCGTCGCACCGCCGGCGCCGATGCCTCCCATGGGCTGGTATCCCGCCGCCGCGGGCCGCCCTCCCGACATCGGGCTCATCGTGGTCGCGATCGTCGTGATCCTCGGAGCCTTCCTGGCCATTGCGTTTTCCCTCGTGGGGTTCCCGAGCCCTTTCCTGTTTTCCGCCGCTCCGTTCCTCTGCATCCCGGTGATTTTCGTCATCATCGTCCTGATCATCGCCTTCGCCCAAGGGGCCAGCCGACGGTCGATCCCGCCGCCTCCGCCGATCCAACAGCCGATGGTCCCCGCAGGGCAACAGGGGCCGGTCGCCCTGAACTGCCCGAACTGCGGGGGACCGCCGGCGAACGTGGACCGCTTCGGGATCGCGACCTGTTCCTACTGTGGCACCCGGTTCCTCGTGCGGTGAGCCATGGCCGAGTAGGGGGATCCGATGGCGCGTTCCGTTGAGGTGGAACTCCCGCGGCTCTCCTACTTCACGGGAGAAGTGATCGAGGGGACCGTCGTCGTCGAGGCGAGCAAAGAGACATCGACCCGTGGTTTGGAGGTCGATTTCACCGGCACCGAGGAGACCGTCATCACGCGGCAGCGAGGGAAACAATCCGTCACGTACCGCTCGAAGGCCATCGTCGTGCAGTGGCGACTGCCTCTCCGAGGCGAAGGGACGCTCCCGATGGGGACGTTCCGGTTCCCGTTCCGATTTCAGATCCCGCTGCACGGTCTCCCATCGTACGCGGGCCGCCACGCGAACGTGAAGTACATCCTGACGGCCCGG
>VBLS01000237.1 GCA_005878635.1 Methanobacteriota archaeon
TGCAGCCCGGGACGAACACGTGCTCCTGAACCCCCTGGGGACAGGAGTCGGTGTAGGCGAGCTGGTGGCTCCGTTCGTAGTTGTGTTCGTGCGCGTTCAGGACCAGGTCCACCTTTTCCTGGATCAAGAGGTTCAGGATGTCCGTGCCGGTCTCGCAGTGGTGCTCGCCCGCGCCGATGCAGTTCTTGTGGAATCCCACGATGACCCACGGAATCCCCTTCGCCTTGGCGTCCTCAATCTGTCCTTTCGTCCAGTCGTACCGCGGCGTGCCGACGTCGTACGAATAATGCTCACCGTCGTCGACCCGGAAAACGAGGTCCGGCGAAATCAGGATGAACCGCGCCAAGGGATTGTTCCGCGGGAAATCGAAGGCGTATTGCTTCCCGTAGACGCCATCGACGGAGGTCTTGATGTTGAAGGGGCAGTAGGCGATGAATTGGTTGATGTTTCCTTCCCCGGCGATCGTGTCCCCCGTATCGTGGTTCCCGGCGATGATCTCGATCTTGGGGAAGAACTTGTGAAACTTGCTGCACCAAGCTTCCTCCGTCGTGTTCGCGTAGCCGGTGTTCCCGCCGTAGCTGAGATCCCCGAGGGCGAGGGCGAAGTCCGATCCGGATGCGTTGAGCTGGTCCAGGCTTTCCCGGAAGCCGCTCCAGGAACCGAAGTCCCCCGCGACGGAAAACTGGAACGAGACGGCGTCTTCCGAGGAAGCCGGCGTCCCGACGAAGGAAAGGCCCACGAGGGCCATCGCGGCGGCGAGAAGGACTGCGATGGCTCGGCTTGGACCAAACGTCGCTCCCATGGACCTCCCGCCCTGTTCCGGTGTCGCTTCCTGAGTATTTCTCCTTTTCGTGGCACCTTGCCCACAAATGCACACGCGGTTCGACCCAAAAGGCCCCGGTGGGCCTACCGAGGCCGACTCGCTCGGGCGACCGACGGTCCCCGGGGATCCGAACATGTCAGGGGGCCGCTACCCTTTTGTACTGTGGAGAGATGGACTCGCTTCGGCGCCAGCCTCGGTTCCGCCGTCGCGCGACGAGCAGGTAGGGTCCCATGATCGCCGGAACGGTCATCCGTCCACTGAAACGGCTCGTCGATGAGCGCGGCTCGCTGATGGAGATGATGCGCCTCGACTGGTCGGACGTCTTCAAGAGCGTCCCGATGTCCTACGTGTCCATGTCGTATCCAGGGGTCATCCGAGCCTGGCATGCGCATCCGCGGACGAAGCAGCGCGATTCGTTCGTCGTCCCGTCGGGGATGATCAAGGCCGTCGTCTACGATGAAGCCACCCGGGAGGTGAACGAGCACATCCTCGGCGAGGACAACCCCGTCCTCCTTTCTTTCGACGGCACGAAGTGGCACGGATTCAAGTGCATCGGCACGAAGCCATGTCTCCTGATCAACTTCCCCGACAAGATGTACGATTACGCGACTCCCGACGAGGCCCGCCGGCCCTTCAACGACCCGGCGATCCCGTACAACTGGGACGTCGTGATGAAGTAGGTCGGACCATGGTCGTCCTCGTCACCGGCGGAACGGGCTACCTCGGGTCGCAGCTGATCCGCGACCTCCCGAAGATGACCGCCTTCAAAGGCGAGACGATCCGGATCCTCGACAACCAGTTCCGGGAACGGTACGTCTCCCTCTGGGACCTGCCGAAGAACGTCCGCTACGAATTCCTCGAGGGCGACGTCCGGAACGGGGAGGCCGTCGCGCAAGCCCTCCGCGATGCGGACGTCGTCTTCTCCCTCTCCGACATCACGAACGCGCCCGTCTCGTTCGAACGGAAGGAGTTGACCTGGGAGACGAACCACAAGGGGGTC
>VBLS01000078.1 GCA_005878635.1 Methanobacteriota archaeon
AAGAAAATCGTCCTCTCCGCCCAGAAGGAGCTCCTCGACCAAGTCTATTCCTCCGTCCTGGAGAAGCTCCCGCGGCTCCCCGAAAGCGAAAGCCTCCTTAGGTCCCTCCTTCAGGTGCACACGGAGGAATGGCGGAACGGAAAGGTCTACTGCAACGCCCGCGACGCCGACCTGGTGCGCTCCATTGTCGGCAAGAGCTTCGGCGGTACGATCGAATGCGTCGGCGGCGTCGTGATCGACAACGCCGATGGAACGCGTCGCCTCGACCTGCGGTTCGAGACGATCCTCGCCGACGTGTGGCGGGACTCGATCAAGGACGTCGCGGAGGTCCTGTGGCCGCCCCAGTGAGTCCGGTGCTCCCGCCCGAATGGGCTCGTTACCTCCGGCGGATCACCCGCTGGATCCCAATCGAGAGCGGCAACTACCCTTACGTGACCGCGCGCGTCCGCGCGAAGAAGGCCGCGCTGCTGTCCGAGGACACCTACGAGCGAATGCTGCAGATGGAGATCCCGCAGATCGCACGGATCCTGAGCGAGGGAGCCTACAAGGCCGAAATCCTCGCCCTCGCGACGAAGGCGTCCGGGGTGGACCTGATCGAGCTCGCAACGAGCCGCAACCTCGCCGCGGTCTACACCCAAATCATCGAGTTCTCGGAAGGCGAGCTGCGGCAGATGATCGGGTGGTACCTGGACCGCTTCGACGTGCAGAACATCAAGACGATCGTCCGCGGGAAGTTGTTCGGCGCCTCCCCGGAGGAGATCGAGGAGGATATCGTCGCCGCGGGCAGCATGCGCGAGTCGTTCTTGAGGTCCCTGATTGCCCTCCCTTCGCTTGAGGAGGTGTTCGACCGCCTGGATGGGACGATTCACTCGCAGGCGCTCCACGAAATGGGATTGAAAGCGTCCGAAGTCCGGAAATGGAACGAGTGGGAAGATCGGCTGACGAAGCTATATTATGACAATCTGCTCGTCGTCATCCCGGAGCGTACGGAGGGCACGCGGCTCATGCGCGAGTTCGTCCGCCGCGAGATCGACATCGTGAACCTGAGGACCTTGCTGCGACTCTGGGCCTCGAAGGCGACCCTACCGTACGATCCGTTCGTGGATGGAGGGCTCGAGATCCCGCTCGCCGAGCTGGCCGAGATGATCCCCTTAGACGTGAACGGGCTGACGGCCCGGCTGCGTGACTATGCCCTCACGGAGGATCTCGCGGCCCAGATCAAGGACCTCCAAGCCCTCGGGGTCGGGTCCCTCGTCCGGTCGGTCGAGAAGCTCCACCTCCTCGAGGCGGGCCGGTACGCGCACGTCCACCCCCTCTCCGTCCTCCCGATCCTCGATTACATCGTCCGCAAGGACCGCGAGGTGCAGAACCTGCGCATCATCGCGCGGGGGAAGGAGAGCGGCCTCGCCTCGGACGTCATCCGCGAGCTCCTGGTGATTTGAGATGGAACTCGCCGCCGTCGGACGGGATGAGTTCGTCCAAGGGTTCAAGCTCGCGGGGGTCCGAAAGACGTTCAGCGTCGATCGGGACGCCCTGGAGGCGCAGGTCGCGAAGGTCCTGGACGACGCGAACGTCGGGATCCTCATCCTCAGCGTGGAGGACATGAAGGCGCTGAGCAACACGATGCGACGGCGCCTCGAGATGACCCCGCGGCCGGTCGTGATCGCGGTGGGCAAGAAGGAGGAAGAGGACTTGCGCGAGAAGATCAAGCGGGCGATCGGGGTCGACCTGTACAAGTGATGCGATTCACGGAGGGCTGAGCGATGGCGATGAGGCAGCGGGACAAAGGCGCGACGGGAAAGGAGACGGGCGAAATCTTCCGAGTCGCGGGGCCCGTCGTGACCGCCACCGGGCTGCGCCCGCGGATGTACGACGTCCAGTTCGTCGGGGAAGAGCAACTGCTCGGAGAGGTCATCCAGATCGTCGGGGAAAAGACGATCATCCAGGTCTACGAGGATACGAGCGGCGTGAAGCCGGGGGAGGCCGTCCTGGACACCGGCGCCCCGCTCGTCGTCGAACTGGGGCCCGGGCTCCTCGGGAGCATCTACGATGGGGTGCAGCGTCCGCTGCCCGTCCTCCAGAAGGCGATGGGCGACTTCATCCTGCGTGGCCTCAAATCGCCGGGACTCACGCGGGATAAAACGTGGAAGTTCGCCCCCAAGGTGAAGCAGGGCCAGTCCGTCGTTCCCGGGGACGTCGTAGGGACGGTCCAAGAAGCGAAGAACGTCGAGCATCGCATCATGGTCCCTCCGAACTTCCGCGGCGGGAAGGTCGTGCAACTCAAGGAGGGCTCCTTCAAGGTGGACGAGGTCGTCGTCCAGCTTGACAACGGTGAGCAGGTGAAGATGCACCAAACTTGGCCCGTCCGGAAGGCGCGCCCGGTGAAGGAGCGGCTCATGCCGACGATCCCATTGGTCACGGGCCAACGGGTCCTCGATTTCCTCTTCCCCATCGCCAAGGGCGGGACGGCCGCCATCCCCGGAGGCTTCGGGACGGGAAAAACGGTGACCGAACAACAGCTTTCGAAGTGGTGCGACGCCCAAGTCGTCATCTACATCGGTTGCGGCGAACGAGGGAACGAGATGACGGAAGTCCTGTCCACGTTCCCCAAGCTGATAGATCCGTACACCGGGGCGCCCCTGATGGAGCGCATGTCCCTGATCGCGAACACCAGCAACATGCCCGTGGCCGCAAGAGAAGCCTCCGTGTACACGGGCATGACGCTCGCGGAGTACTACCGGGACATGGGGTACAACGTGGCGCTGATGGCGGACTCGACCTCCCGCTGGGCCGAGGCGATGCGAGAGATCTCGAGCCGCCTGGAGGAGATGCCGGGCGAGGAGGGCTTTCCCGCCTACCTTTCCGCGAGGCTGAGCGAATTCTACGAACGGGCGGGAAGGGCGAAGACCCTCAGCGGCCTCGAGGGCTCCGTCAGCGTCGTCGGTGCTGTCTCCCCGAGCGGCGGGGACTTCTCGGAGCCGGTGACCCAGGGAACCCTGCGCATCGTGAAGGTGTTCTGGGCTTTGGACACGGCCTTGCGGGCGCGACGCCACTTCCCCGCCATCAACTGGCTTCAGTCGTACAGCCTGTACACACAGATCCTCGAGGACTGGTTCCGGAAGAACGTGAACGAGGAGTGGCCCCGACTCCGATCGTGGACTCAGCGGACCCTCCAAGAGGAGGCCGAACTCGAGGAGATCGTCCGTCTCGTCGGCGCCGATGCGCTCCCGCCGGACCAGCAGCTGACCCTCGAGGTGGCCCGGATGATCCGGGAGATTTTCCTCCAGCAGAACGCCTACCACGCCGTCGACACGTTCTGTCCACCGGAGCGGCAATTCAAGATCATCAGCGCGATCAAGAAGTATTCGGACCTCGGCCAGAAGGCGGTCAAGCTGGACGTGCCGACGAAGGACGTCGCGTCCCTGAAGTCGCGGGAACTTTTGACGCGGGTGAAGTACGAGACGGAGTTCGACAAGGAACTTGCGAAGACGCTCGCGCAGATGGATGAGGAATTCAAGAAGCTGGGGGCGG
Source organism: Methanobacteriota archaeon (assembly GCA_005878635.1). Classification (GTDB taxonomy): domain Archaea; phylum Thermoplasmatota; class Thermoplasmata; order RBG-16-68-12; family RBG-16-68-12; genus RBG-16-68-12. The sequence continues at coordinate 3,532 of VBLS01000078.1, forward strand.
CGTGAGATGCCAACGGAATACCGGACAATCACCGAAATCGCGGGGCCGCTGATCTTCGTCGAGAAGACGGCATGGGTCGGCTACGGCGAGCTCGTGGAGGTCGGGCTGCCCGACGGGTCCCGGAAACGCGGACAAGTCCTGGATTCCTCCAAGGACATCGTTGTCGTCCAAGTGTTCGAAGGGACCGCGGGGATCGACCGGCAGTCGACGGTCAAGTTCCTCGGCGAGACGATCAAACTGAACGTGTCTCGGGACATGCTCGGCCGGATCCTGAGCGGCGCGGGCGAACCGATCGACGGGGGGCCGCCGATCGTCCCGGAGAAACGGGTCGAGATCATCGGAGCCGCGATCAATCCGTATTCGCGGGAACATCCGGCGGAGTTCATCCAGACCGGCATCTCGACGATCGACGGGCTCAACACGCTCGTTCGAGGCCAGAAGCTGCCGCTTTTCTCGGGGGCGGGCCTGCCGCACAACGAGGTCGCACTGCAAATCGCCCGCCAAGCGAAGGTCCTCGGGTCGCAAGAGCCCTTCGGCGTGGTCTTCGCGGCGATGGGCATCACGCATGAGGAGGCGCGGGTCTTCATGGACGATTTCGAGCGCACGGGGGCGCTTCGGCGCGCCGTCCTGTTCCTGAACCTGGCCGACGACCCGGCGGTTGAGCGGCTCATCACCCCGCGCATGGCCCTCACGGCGGCGGAGTACCTCGCCTACGAGATCGGCATGCACATCCTCGTCATCATGACGGACATGACGAACTACGCGGAGGCGCTCCGACAAATCGGGGCGGCCCGCGAAGAGGTCCCCGGCCGTCGCGGATACCCCGGCTACACGTACACGGACCTGGCCTCGATGTACGAGAGGGCGGGCCGGATCCACGGCCGGAAGGGCAGCATCACCCAGATCCCGATCATGGCCATCCCCGACGACGACTGGACCCACCCGATCGCGGACCTGACCGGGTACATCACGGAAGGCCAGATCGCGGTCGCGCGGGACCTGCACCGCAAGGCGATCTATCCGCCGATCGACCCGCTGCCTTCCCTGTCCCGGCTGATGGACGCCGGCATCGGCAAGGACCGGACGCGGGAGGATCACAAGCAAGTCGCGGACCAGCTCTACGCCGCGTACGCGGAAGGGAAGGACGTCCGCGGACTCGTCGCCATCGTCGGGAAGGAGGCCCTCTCGGACCGGGACCGCAAGATGCTGGAATTCGCGGATCGCTTCGAGCAAGAGTTCATCCGCCAAGGGTCCGAGGAGGACCGGACGATCGAGCAGACCCTCGAGATCGGATGGAAGCTGCTCGCCACGCTCGACGAGGCCTGGCTGACGAAAGTCGATCGGAAGACCCTGGAGAAGTACCACCCGGCCCACCGCAGCGGAATGTCCGGCATGGCCCCGAAGGTGCCCGCCTAGATGGTGCTTGTCCAGTACAAGCCGACGCGGTCGGTCTTGCTCCAACTCCGGAGGACGCGGCGGACCGCGGAGCGGGGCCACAGGCTGCTGAAGCTGAAACAGGACGCCCTCATCGTCGAGTTCTTCCGGGTCCTCGAGCGGGCGAAGGCGGTCCGATCGAACCTGGTCGAGAAGTATCGGGTCGCGGAAGCACGCATCGCGATCGCGCGGGCGATCGAGGGTTCGATCGGCGTGAAGTCCGCCGCCCTCGCCCTGACGGAGACGCCGACGCTCGAGCTGAAGACGAAAAACGTCATGGGGATCATCGTGCCAAAGATCAACGCGAAGTCGGTTCGGAAGACGATCGATCAGCGCGGCTACGGGATCATCGGGACGAGCCCGCGCATCGACGAGGCCGCGGAAGCCTACGAGAACTTGGTCGAGGATGTCATCACCGCGGCGGAGATCGAGACGACGATGCGACGGCTGATCGAGGAGATCGAGAAGGTGAAGCGGCGCGTGAACGCACTCGAGTACCGCGTGATCCCGGAACTCAAGGCGACGGAGGCTTTCATCCGCCAGCGGCTCGAGGAGCTGGAACGGGACAATTTCATGCGCCTCAAAAGGTTCAAGGCGACATGATCGGCCGCGTCGCCGCCCGATTCGAGGATCCGCGACAGCGGGCGGGGCTCCTGAGACTCCTGTGGGCCATCTCGACCGGCTTCACCTTGTTCGGCTTCGGCGTGATCTTCTACCGGATCTTCTTCCCGCGGTGATCAGGCCGCGCGGCCATTCACCCGCCGAGGCGGTCGGTACCGGAAATTGGACACGAAGCGGTCCGTGAATTCCTTGAGGCTTTGAAGGTCGTCCGGGTCGCCCGACCATTGAGCGAACTTCTGTCCGAAGTTCGTCTCCAGGGTCGCCATGAATCGCTTCAGGTCCTTTCCCGCCCATCGCGGGACCCGGCCGGAGTAAATCGCGGCGAGGTAGGCGTGCGGTCCCCGTTCCACGAGGGTCGTCTTCCCTCCGACGTCGAACCTCTTGAGCTCTCCATTCTCCTCCGGGTCGGCGTCCTTCAGGAACGCCACGATCGCGGTCAGCATGCCGGACAGGATGTCCTCGTCCCGATCGGCGCGCATCCGTCGGGTGTTGTGCATCAGCAGACGGCCGTCTTTCGAGATCAGGAAGACGTCGTCGATTTGGAAGAGACGACGAACACCGTAGCGGTAGGCGACGTAGCCGATCGCTCCGAGGCCGATGAGGGTGATCCCGGCCCAGCCGTGGGTCAGCGAATAGACCCAGTCGCTTGGCTGAACGTGGAAGATCACCGTCTTCGTCAAGGTCGTCCCCCGATAGGTGGCGGTGACCGTGCGATCTCCCGGATCCCCGGCGGTATACACCCCGTTCTTGACCTGCCCGTTCCCGTCGGCGGTCCAGTCGAATTGGTCTACGTTCCACGTGATCAAGTGGTCCCCCGCATCCCACGCGGTCGCATTCAGGGCGTAGCTTTGGCCGGAATACATCGGACCGGCGGAGGTGACGTCCACCCGCACGGGCGGGCCCAGATATTCGTAGACGAGGTCAATGCGTGAAAGGCTCGGGGCGGCCAACCCGTCCGTCGTCGCCAGCGTGGCGAACCATTCGAGGGTCTTCAACCGGATGTCCGTGAAGTTTTGATCGGGCGCGACCGGTCGTCGATAGGTCGCATTGCCGATCGAATACGAGATCGAGGTGCCAGTCGGGATTTGGCTCATCGCACGCAACCGAGTCCAATGGAGGAATGCCGGCACATGCTCCGGCGGCAGCGTGAACGTCCCCGAGATCGTTCCCGGGGTCGTCGACCGGTGGCGGCCCTCGAGGAGCAATCCGCGCAGACTCGGGGAGACGCTCGCGTTCGTCGTGGAGAGATCGACCTGGACCTGGACGAACGACCCGGCGGCGAGCGCCGGCGCGTACGAGCCGGGCGCGGTCCACATCCGCCAGCTTCCCCAGTTCGTGCTCCCAGGGGTCGAGTCCGTCCCGCTCCGGATCTTGGCCTGCACGACCGCCGGTTGGGGAGACTCGAAGGTCCAGCTCACCTGGAGGAACTCGGAAGTCGCTCCGAGCGGGACCGCCCCCGACAGGTAGGTGCCGTTCTGTCGGTTCGGGAAGAGGATCGACACGTCGTCCACGCGGACTTCCACGGCCGACGCGCTTGTATTGTCCGCGACGACCCGGATCTCGACGCTGACGTTGTAGAGGCCCGCCAAGGAAGAGGTGCTCGAGACGTCCGCGAGGAATCGGTGCCAACCGGGGGCCGAGGGAGCGGAGAAGCGATTGATCGCGGTCCCGGACGGGCCCGACACGTTGACGACCGCCTGGACGCTTGCGACCCCACTCTCGGTGGGGACGGACCAGTTCAACTGCAAGACGGCGCTCCCGGCCACCGGCGTCGTGGCGTTGGCCTTGACGACCGCTTGACGAATCGCCGCCACTTCATCGAACCGTTTGGCATTTCCGACCCGCAGGTCGTCGAAGAAGACCTGGCCTCCGGAAATGTTGTCGCCGTTGACTCGAAGCGTCAGTGAGACGAGGCTGTCGCGGACCGGTCCGAATGCCCCGAGGTCGACCGAAATTTCCTGCCACCCGGCGACCAGGTCCCGCGGCGCGGTCTGGTACAAGTTCGATCCTACGTAGGCGGTGACGTTGAACGACAACGGCAGGCTCGGAGCGGTCGGTTCGATCCAGAGGACCATGCGATCGTAGGCGGACCAGTTCACGGGCGACGATCGCTGGACGCCGGCCCACCCGGGGGGCCCGGGAGGGAGGGAGAAGTTGAGGCCGAGCATGCCGCTCCCCTCGTGCTGTCCGATGCGGCTCGTCCAACCGGTGCCGCTCAACCCGATCCACGAACTCAGGTTCCCGTCCATCGTGTCCCAGGATGCCTCCGTGGCGGAGGATGCGTGCCGGAACACCGCGGTCCCGGTGCCGCCGTCCCAGCCGGCGGTTACGTTCCCACGGGCACTCGACTCGTACGTCCAGGGGGCCGCGGAGGCGAAGTCGCCGTCCAGCACGTGGTTGGTAGTGTCCGCCCGGAGGGAGATGTCCGTGGCATTCGCGACCAGGTTGGGGCCGATGCTCCCGCGCGCGAGGAACTTCGCGGGCGTGTCCCAGGACACATTCGCGGGGACCCACGGCAAGGTCGCGTTCGCCCCCTCGAGATCGACGCCGTTCAAGGTCAGGCCCGTGGCCGTCCCCATCGTCCACGTGACGGTCCGCGACGCGTTGCTGTTCTCACTCACGATCGGAGCATCGCCTCGGACGGGGGCCGCTAGAAATCCGAGCAGCGCGCTCGCTACGAGGAACGACAGGACGCCGAGCGCACCGATCCGATGCGCTGGTCTGGGCCTCACCGCGAGCATGGCCTTCCCGCCCCAATCCCCTGCTCCCGGCCCAAGACCCTCCATCCACCCGCCATCGCGGGCGAAAGTTCAGGGGGCCGCGACCATGCCCAGGTCGATACTTAATCATTTCGAGAACAGCAGGTGTTGATTCGATTCCTGACGCCCGAATCCGCTCAGTTTTACGCGGGATGGAGCTGTCCCTCGACCACGACGGATGCGAGCCGCGTGAAGGCCGACTCGACGTGCTCCCCGGTCTTCGCGGACGTGAGCAGGAAGTCGGAGCCGTACGCCTTGGCGAACTGGGCGACGTCCCGCTCCGTGAACTGCGCGCTCGAGGTGAGATCCGCCTTGTTGACGACGATCAGGACCGGGACCTTCCCGATCAGGGGCTCGACGCCGTCGATCCAGTCGTCGAGGTCGTCCAGGGTCCGTCGACGGGTGAGGTCGGCGACCGCGAGGATGCCGTTCGCGCCGTAGAAGTACGCGTCCTTCAGGAGCTCGCGGAACCCCTTCTCGCCCATGATGTCCCAGATCATCATGTCCACCTGCAGGTGGAGATCCTGCGTGGCCAAGGAGACCTGGACCTCCTTCTTCGAGACCCGCGTGCCGATCGTCGTGATGTACTGCTCGTCGAACATGTTCATCACGTATCGGCGGACGAGGGACGTCTTCCCGACCGACTTGTCGCCGACGAGACAGATTTTCGACTTGATGCGTTTGGTCGTCAACGAAAGGACCGCCGCTCTTCGCGGTGTCTCAGTCAGGGGCCAGCTACTTAACGGTTCTCGGGCCGTTCTCCCGCGTGAGTTCAACTCGCGACCGCGATGCCCTCCCGCTGGAGGACCATCGTGCCGAGCCGCTTGAACAGGTTCTCGACGTTCTCGCCCGTCTTCGCGGACGTGTAGAAGTACGGAGCCTCGAACGCCCGCGAGGCTTCGGTGATCTCCTTGTCGCCATACAGGATCATGACCTCGTCCTTGAGGTCGATCTTGTTGATCGCGTAGACGACCGGGATCTCGCCGACGACCTTGAAGACGCCTTGCACCCAGTCGTCGAGCTCCTTGAGCGTCGAATAGCGGGTCAGGTCGGCGACGGCGAGCACGCCCTTCGCGCCGTGGAAGAACGCCTCCTTCAGCAGGTCCCGGAAGCCCTTCTCCCCCATGATGTCCCAGACCGTGATGTCCATCTGGAGCTGCTTGCGGCCGGGCATGTCGAACACGATCTCCCGTTTCGACACCTTCGCGCCTAAGGTCGTGATGTACCGGTCGTCGAAGTCGTCCTGGACGAACCGGCGGATGAGGGAGGTCTTGCCCACCGCGGCCTCGCCGACGAGGCACACCTTCGTCTTGATGCGCTGCATCTCCGCCATGGAGGGCACGGGCTCGATTCGTCCTGGGTTACTTAAAGGGTCCGCCCTGAATTTCCGAAGGAGGGAACCTTTTTCCCGGCGGTCCTCTTGGGGGCCGCGATGCAGCTCCGCCATCGGCTGATCGCGGCCTTGGACGTGCCGGACGCGGACCGCGCCCACGCCATCGCCCGGGCCGTCCGAGCCTGCACGGACGCCGTCAAGGTCAACTGGCCTCTCGTCCTCCCGACCGGTTCGGCGATCGTCCGAGAGCTCGCGGCGGACGGCTACGTGCTCTGCGACTTCAAGCTCGCGGACATCCCGACCACGAATCGGCTCGTGGTCGAGCAGGCCATCCGCGCGGGGGCCTCCGGCGTCATCTGCCACGGATTCGCGGGCGAGGACTCCGTGCGCGCCTGCGTCGAAGCCGCCGGAGAGGCGGAGGTCTTTGTCGTCACGGAACTCA
>VBLS01000238.1 GCA_005878635.1 Methanobacteriota archaeon
AAGTTGACGATTCGTTCGTACTCCTTGACGACTTTCAACGTGGCGAAAAGGAAGATTAGGACGATGATGATGAAGACGAATGCTCCAATAAAAATCCCGCCCAACTCCACCCCCTGAAACGCCGTCACCGGACCCAAGTCGAATGGAACCAGGAATCCCCCCATGCCGTAACCCCGGGGGCGGGGATGAACGCTCCTCGACTTAAGGCCATGGCCGGATTGCCGTGGGTTCCGTGTGCGGACATTGAAACCTC
>VBLS01000239.1 GCA_005878635.1 Methanobacteriota archaeon
GTAGTTCGCCTTGAAGATCGGTTCACGCCGGATGTACTGCTCGAAACCCGGAGACTCAAAGGCTATTTGCCCATCGGCCAACGCGATGGTCCAGTGACGGTCGACCTGCCGGACATCGTAGATCACGATCAATGGCCACGTGTCAGATGTAAAGTTGGTCTTCACATCGGAGACGTTTCCGAAAACCAATGTGGCCGGAGAGATCCAGAAGTCGGCCCGGTGTTCCGCGAGAGCCTCGCGCCAATTCAGGACGTAGTCGATGTCGAAGACCAGCTCACGCGGCTCCACCTGCGGTTCTCCACCGGGACGCGAAATCAGTTCGGTGCTTGCCGCGATTGCGTGGATGATGACATCGTGCCAACTCATCTCGGCTAAGTCCTTCTCCGACCACACCCACTTGTCAATCTTCGGTGACCGGCGGGTCATGCCAATCCCGAATTGTTCCGAGACCAAAAGGTTGCACGCCCCTTTCGGGGCATGAATAAGGAACGAGGGCTATTCGACACAATCCGGACGCAAGGGAGCCTTCCGCGCGAAGCTTTAGCTTGTTGAGCGCTTCTTCGGAGACAGATTCCGATGGGCTCGAAGACAGGGATTTGCGCTTTTTGTGCGGCCGAAGTCCGAATAGGTGAGGGTCATTACCGGACGCATCCCATCCCAGCCGATGCAATATTACCCAGAAGCTGCACCCACCCGCCTGTCTACGTCGACCTTTGGAATCGAAAGGCTTACATTGAGGGAGGCTGGAACACGCCGGGGGAGGAGTCTCCCCCTGGAATCCTCCTTCAGGACGGTTGGACTCGCCAATCCGCGCCCGACTTCGTACGCCGGATCGTTGAGGACGAGAATCGTTCGAGTTTCGAGTACGTCGGCCGGTTCTTCCCGAGGACCGGAACGAGTGCGGCGGCACTCGACGTCGCCTACCACCACATTGTCGAGTGGGGCGGAAAAGGTAAGATGCCCGCCTGGTGAAGGCGAGCTTCGGTTGGGAACGAGGGCCACGACAACGTAATCCGAACAGAAAGGGGCGTACGGCGACCAACTTGCCCCATTCTGGCTATCAGCTCTCGAGGGGAACTGGCTACGGCTGCGAACCTACGGGTCGGGCGCGACGGCGCGCAAGGTATCCGAGTCCCCACCGCGCGCCGACATAGGTGGGGATGGCCGCCAAGAAGACCTCAAAGCCCCCGAGGAATCCCGCGAGGAGCAACACGAGCGGGAGAGGGACGTGACGGATGCGGAAGGCCGGATGTCGGGCGACGATCGTGCCGGCGATCGAGGCGATCAGGAAAACCGCGGCTCGGAGGTGGACGAGAGCGGCCGTCGGCGTCGAGGTGAGCCAGGGGGTGGTCGCGGGGACCGGGACGCCTTGAATCCAAAAGAACAGGATGTCCTCCCAACCTCCGAGTGCAAAGGCGAGGAGAGGCAGCCAGGCGTGCCTCCGGAACGCCAGGATGGTGGTGATGGGAAACACGACCTTCCATGTCGCCGTCCAATAGATGTCGAGATTGGATTGGTACCCCGGGGCGGCGGGGAAGGCTCCCTTCAGGATGGCGATATCGTACCAGGCCCAGAGCGCCATCCAGGCGACGGTCGCGGCGTAGAACAGGAGGATGTAGCCGTCGGTCCGCTGACCGAACCTTCGAAGGGTCCGCGCGAGCCGATTCAGCGGAGCGATCCCTGAGGTCAACCGGAGGCGGAAAGTCTGCAGCCAAGACACCTCGGAGGGAGCATCGGGCATGATCGGCCCTCATCAACTCCTGGGGGTTCCGCTCGCATATATTCTTGCGCGAGGCGCACCCCGACGGATGTCCCTTAACCTCATCTCAAACCCCGTTCGCCGGGTATCATGGAGAAGACACAGAAACGATCGAGCGCCTCGGAGATTATTTCCCGGGGGCGAAGGAGATCGTGTACTCCGGTCGCGTCCCCTCAGCCTGGAAGGA
>VBLS01000240.1 GCA_005878635.1 Methanobacteriota archaeon
CCGCGCGGGTCATCTACCATGGATTGTCCGATTGGCTGCGTTGGCGGAAGAAGGACAAGACGATCAAGCGGACCCGCACCTGGCGGGAAGTCTACTCGGGCAACCCGTGGACGGACAGGAAGGCCTGGTCCCACACGGAGATCCAAGTCATGGTCTCCAAGTGACCATCGAAGAGGATTAGGGCTCGACCGCGGTCCCGAGAACGGAGGTCCGAAGGATGCGGAAGAAGATTGACGATTACGTCA
>VBLS01000079.1 GCA_005878635.1 Methanobacteriota archaeon
CCCGTCGTCGAGCCGCCCCATCCGGAATACGCGAGGTACACCACGCCGTCCGAGCCGATGGCCATGGACGATTGGCCGCCCTGGTATCCGGGGGCCTGGTCGACCCGGACCATCGCCCCGAAGTACGGCGCCGCCGGTCCGGCCGCGGCCGGCGTGGCGATGACGCCCAGGAGGGCGCCAGCGACGAGGGCGATCATGATCGGGAGGACGAATATCGCTTTGAATCCACGCGCGTTCGGCGGTCGAAGCATGACACGTGCGCTCCTGAGGTCGCCCCCGTTTGCGTGACGGTATTTAACCCGCGTGGAACGATTTTCAAAAATGCGAATCAGCAGTCCCCTGGACTTGCCAGACGAGGCCGCCCCAGTCCGATATCTTCATTCCGCATGCCCGACTACGCCCGCGGGGGAGCATGGGGGAGGCGCGCCGCGGGACGCCGGAGGGTCCGGACC
>VBLS01000080.1 GCA_005878635.1 Methanobacteriota archaeon
GATCTGAAGAGAGGACTTTAGCGGAGCGATTCATCTCCGCCTTCCACCTCCCGTACGCGCTCGGCTGTATCCTGTTGGGCCTCATCGTCTTCGGCTTCCTCAATTCGCTCCTCGCAAAGTACGTCGAGAGCGCGAGCCTGCCGATGGCCCTGCAGACGGCGTTTTCTTGGCAGTTCCTCGCGGAAGACGCCTTGTTCGCGTATGCGTTCTACGCGCCTCGGTACATGCGGAGGAAGCTGTGGGAAACCGCCCATTCCGTGGAAGCGCTCCTCCCGGCCGGAAGTGAGGGGTTCCGACGGGCCTTCGCGGGAATTTCCTCCGCCAGGCCCCAAGTCGTGACATGGGTCGTGTTCCTCGGAGGCCTCCTCGTCGCCACCAATGTCCCGGCGATTCTGGGCGGCCCATCGACCATCGTGTTCAATCTCGATTCGGCCTTCTCGCCGTTGGAATTCTTCTCTTCCATTTTCCAGATCATCTCCCTTGCGGTGGTCACCCTCGCCCTGTCGTCCGTCGTATGGACCTATTACAGCGTCACGAGAGGCATCGGCCGATTCAGTTCGGCGCCTCTCCAGCTACGGCCGTATTACGAGGACTCCTTCCTGGGCCTCAAGCCGATCGGATCTCTGGCGCTTTCCTTGGCGACGGTCTACTTCGGACTGATCGCGCTGTTCCTCCTGTCGTTGCTGACGGCGCCGACCGCGCCGTCGACCGCGGACATCGCGGGCGTCGGGTCCTTTCTCTTCGGCCTCATCCTTGTGGGGGTCCTGAACTTCTTCACCCCACTGAGGACGTTGCACGGACGCATGATCGCGGAAAAGCGGGCCGCGAGGGCCGCCTTCGGTTCAAAATTGCGAACGGTTTTCGAGGATTCGTCGGATCCGCGCCCGGCGGATGACATCGCCCACATTTTCCGAGTGGACATGATGGACCGGAAATTGGCCAGCATGGCCGTCTGGCCCTACGACATCGGCATCCTAGGCCGGCTCTCTGTCATCGCCGCGTCCGTGACCGCCATCCTGATCTCTCGGATTCTCGCGTTGATCTTCCACATCTAAACATTCAGTGCGCGGGAGCTCGTTCCGAACGCAGCCTTAATGGTCTCCACGCGCGTGCCTCCGCGGGTTGGTGCATGGCGGGCGGCGAAGTCGTCATCGAAACGTTAGAGTCCGAAGTCCTGAAGGGTAATCCGCTGGGGGATCCGACCCGTCGAGACGTGGCGATCTATCTGCCTCCCCGATACGATTCTCACAAGCGATATCCCGCGGCGTACGGGATCGTCGGATACACGGGAACCGGCAAATCGCTTTTCGGGGTCGATCCGCTCGGCGAGGATCTGAAGTCCCGGCTCGACCGGCTCATCGGAACGGGCAAGATGGGGCCGTTGATCGTCCCGATGGTCGACTGCTTCGCGAAAGTCGGCGGCAATCAGTACATCAATTCGAGCGCGACCGGACGGTACGACGACTACCTGCGAAAGGAGATCGTCCCGTTCGTCGAGTCGAAGTACCGCATCTCGCGCCGCGGAATCTGGGGCAAGTCGTCCGGAGGGTACGGCTCGATCGTCCAGGGGATGCTCCATCCGGAGACGTGGTCCGCCCTCGCCGACCACTCCGGGGACGCGCTCTTCGAGCTCTGCTACATCATGGACTTCCCAAGGGCCCTGGCCGCGTTCCAGGACCACGGAGGGCCCGCGGGATGGCTCCGATGGTTCTGGCGCCAGCCGAATCGCCGCCGGGAGGAGATGGCCCCCGTGCTCAACACGATCGGGATGGCGGCCCACTATTCTCCCAATCCGAAAAGCCGCGAGCTGGGCGCCGATTTCCCCTTCGACCTCGACACCGGGGAGTGGCGCCCGGAGGTGTGGGCCCGCTGGCGTCGCTGGGATCCCGTGAACATGATCGACCGGTACGCGTCGCGATTACGTCGGATGCGACTCGTCTACATCGACTGCGGCACCAAGGATCAATACAACCTCATCTGGGGCGCCCGGGTGCTGCACAAGAAACTGCGGGACCGCGGGATCCAGCATGTGTATGAGGAGTTCGACGACACTCACTCCAACATCTCCTATCGTTACGACGTGAGCCTGCCGCTGTTGTGCAAGGCCCTCTCTTGAGGCGCTCGTGGACCCTACGGCGCCGTCATCGTGGTATCACGGGAAGCTGTGGACGAGGCGGTCGCCAGCCGCGAGAAGGCGACTCGCAGCACCTCGATCCCTCGGAGAAAATCAGCGATTGCTATGTTCTCGCGTTCGGTGTGGTCGAGGTGAGAATCACCGGGCCCGTACGCGGCCGCCGGACACTGCCACGCCGGAACCGCGAGGTTCATATCGGACGTCCCGAGCTTTCGCAGGAGGGTCGGGCGGCGTCCCTGCTCGCGGATTCCCGTGCACAGGGCGCGCACGACTTCATTCCTCGAGGCGACTTGGACCGCTCCCGATTCGTCGAGGACCTCGTAGGAAAGGGGCTCGGAGAACCGGTCAAGGAAGCTGAGGATCTCGGTGGCCGCGAGGCCCGGCGGGAGACGGAAGTTCAGGCCGATCTCGAGCGTCTCCCGACCGCCCTCATGGTCGGACCGGATTGAGTGGACCTTCATCGCAAGGGAGTCGAACGGAGTCTCGCGTCGCTTCGTTTCGCAAAACCGGCGAAGTTCCTCGAGGAATCCGAGGCCGGTCTCCACCGTCGTTGGTTCCGGGGATGCGAGATGCGCCCGCTCGCCTTGCACGCGGACGATGAGGCTGAGGTTCCCCTTGTAGCCGATCGTGACAGAATCCCAGCCGCTCGGTTCTCCGACGATGAGGAAGTCGGGCCGGGCCAGGTGATGGATCAGATGGCGGGTCCCTCGCGAGTCGCGCTCCTCTCCGACCGCGCCGACGACCAGGATCTCCCCGGCCGACGAATGACGGCTCGCCGCGACGAGCGCCGACGCGAGGGGGCCCTTCGCGTCGCACGTCCCTCTCCCATGGAGGCGGCCTCCTTCGAGGCGGACCGGCAAAGCTCCTTCGACCGTGTCGATGTGGCCGAGGAACACGATCCGCGGGGATCCGCGACCGATGCGCGCGATCGCATTTCCGACCTCATCGGTCCGCACATCGAATCCCAGGGCGGTGGCGACGTCGGTGAACCTCCGAACGGCCCGTTGCTCGTCGCCCGAAGGACTGTACTCCTCCACGAGGGCGCGGAGGACCTCGACGTCATCCATGCGGGAGCGCCCGTCCTAGCGCGTCGAGCGACCGCGCCCATTGCTCGTCCGTAATCACGAGGGGTGGCAGGAGGCGCACGACGCCCGAGCCGGCACCGATCGCGAGGACGCCATCGTCCTGAAGCGCCTGGAGGACCGGCGCGGCCTTTCCGCGAAGCTCGACGCCGATCATGAGTCCCAAACCGCGCACTTCGCGGACGGAGGGTGAGTCGAAACCTCGGATCGCGTCGACGCCGATGAGGCCGAGTCGCTCCGCGCGTTCCGGGAGCTTTTCTCGAATCGTGTATTCGATTGCCGCGGTGCCGGCCGCGCAGGCGAGAGGATTCCCGCCGAACGTGGACGTGTGACTTCCCTTGAACGCCCGTTCGACCTCTTCGGTCGCTAAGGTCGCCCCGATCGGCACACCGCCCGCGAGAGATTTCGCAAGGGTGAGGAGGTCCGGTTCCACATTCCATCGCTCGACCGCGAAGAGCCGCCCCGTCCGGCCCATCCCCGTCTGGACTTCGTCGATGATCAGGAGGGCTCCCGCCCGGTCGCACGCCTCGCGCGCCGCGGGGAGGTACTCCGGCGAGGCGACGTGAACGCCTCCCTCCCCCTGCACGGCCTCCAGGATGACCGCGGCGGTGTCCCCGTCCACGGCCTTGGCGAGGGCTTCGACGTCGTTGAAGGGCACATGCCGGAATCCGGGGACGAGGGGCTCGAACGGCTCGCGGAACTCCCGTCGCCAGGTGGCGCTCAGCGCGCCCATCGTCCGCCCGTGGAATCCGCGCATCGCGGCGACGATTCCCGGCCGGCCGGTCGCGGCCCGCGCGAACTTGATCGCGGCCTCGACCGCCTCGGAACCGGAATTGCTCAGGAAGACTCGGTTCAGGTTCCGCGGGGCCACGGAGAGCAATTTCTCGACGAAGGCCGCCTTGGCATCGGTCCCGAACGAAGGGCCGACGTGGATGAGCTCCTGGGCCTGACGCGTAATGGCCTCGACGATCGCGGGGTTGCAGTGGCCGAGATTTCCGACGCCGAAGGAGGCCCCGCAATCGATGTACTCCTGGCCCGCCTCGTCCCATAGCGTCGCCATCGATCCGCGCACGAAGGTGAGCTCTCGCTTGGGCGAACTCGCGAATTCGACGGCCCTCGCGTCCGCGGCGCTCACGAGATCACCGTCCCCATGCCGTCGAGGGCTCGTTCGACGGGATCCGGTTGCAAGGAAGAGGCGATGATGACGCGCGGTACGCCGCCATCCAGCGCTTCCCCCGCGGCGATCAACTTCTTCTTCATCCGGCCGTACGCGAAGTCCATGAATTGGAGGAGGCGCGCCCGCGGGACCTCCCGAATCAACGTCGAGGGATCGCTCGGCTCGCGGAGCAGGCCGGGGACGTTCGTCAGCAGGACCAGGGCCTCGGCCTCCATCGCGACCGCGACCTGGGCCGCGATCCGGTCTGCGTCGGCGTTGATCAGTTCCCCTTGGGGCGTCACGCCCGGCGGCGAGATCACGGGGACGTACCCGGCGTCGAAGAGAAGCCGGATTAAGGTCGCATTCACCCGTTCGACCGTGCCGGAGTGGTCGTCTTTCACGAGCAGCACCCGGCCGTTGTCGACGGAACGGACGGCCTCCTTGCGGCGGCCAGTCAGGAGGCCGCCATCGACACCGCTCAGGCCGACCGCGGGAGCCCCGAGGGATTGGAGGCGCGCGACGATCGTGGTGTTCAGTTTCCCGGTGAGGGCCATCGTGAAGACCTCCATCGTCTCCCGATCCGTATACCGCGACACGATTCCGCTGGGGGAGGTGAGCCAGCGGATCGGACGACCGAGGGCTTCTGCGAGTCGATCCACCTCGTTCGAGCCGCCGTGGACGAGGACGTAGTCCCGCCGCGGAGCCAGATCGATCAGCACGTTGTCGATCCCGTTGCCTTCCGCCCCGCCGACCTTGACGACGAACATGTACGGATGGTCACCTCACACCGGATGCAAGCCGAGGAACTCGAGCCCCATCGTCTCCGGATACCCGGCGACGAGGTTCATGCACTGGACCGCGGTGCCCGCCGCGCCCTTCATCAGGTTGTCCAAGGCCGCGATCGCGACGACCCGACCGGCGTGGGCATCGAGGGCGAAGCCGACGTCGCAGAAATTGGTCCCCGCGAGGATTTTCGGTTCGGGGAAGCGGTAGAGTCCGGACGCCTCCGTCACGATCCGGACGAAAGGCTCCTGACCATATGCGTCGCGGTAGATTTTCCAAAGATCCTTTGTGCTGACCGAATCTTTGAGGAAGGCGTGACAGGTCGCGAGGATACCGCGCACGGCCTCGACGGCGTGGCAGGAGAGGGCGATCTTCCCGCCGGCCTCCTGCTCGATCTCCGCCGTGTGGCGATGGCCCGCAGGAGCGTAGACGCGCATGACCCCGGACCGCTCCGCATGCTGTGATGCGGGACCGCCATCGAGTCCCCCGGCGGAAGATCCCGTCTTCG
This sequence comes from Methanobacteriota archaeon, assembly GCA_005878635.1. Lineage (GTDB taxonomy): Archaea > Thermoplasmatota > Thermoplasmata > RBG-16-68-12 > RBG-16-68-12 > RBG-16-68-12. The sequence goes on from VBLS01000080.1 coordinate 5,664, forward strand.
CGTCGACGACGAGCCGTTCGTCGTCGATGATGCCCGCTTTCAAGAGAGGACGGATCGCGAGGATCGCCGCGGTCGCGATGCATCCCGGACCTGAAATGAGGGTCGCGCGGCGAATCGCCTCGCGGTGGATTTCGGGCAAGCCGTAGACGGAGGCTGCGAGGAGGTCCGGACGCGGATGATCAACGCCGTAGTACTCCCGATAGAGGGCCGGATCCTTCAGCCGGAAGTCCGAGCTGAGGTCGATGACCTTTCCCGCCCGAACGAGGAACTCCGGGATGCGGGCGATGGAACGGCCGTGGGGCATCGCGAGGAAGAGAAGGTCGCACGGGTCCAGGTCCGCGTGGGGCGTGAACACGAGGTCCGTGACCTTGCGGAGATTCGGGTGGGCCCGGCTCACCGGTTTTCCCGCCATCGAGTCCGAGGTGACTTGTCCGACCTCGACCTTCGGATGTCGAAGGAGCAGCCGGAGGAGCTCTCCTCCGGTGTAACCGGAACCGCCGACGATCGCGACCTTCATCGCTTCGCGACCTCGAGGACGTAATCGACGACGGCGCCCGCGACGTCGACGCCGGTGGCCGTCGTCAAGGCACGGAACTCCGGGGTCGGGTTCACCTCGTGGACGACGAGGCCCTCGGGCGACTCCATGAGATCGACCGCGAGGACGCCGCCTCCGACCGCATCCGCGGCCTTCAATGCGAGCTCCGACACTTCCGCCGTCGGGGTGAAGCCCTCCGGGTCCGCCCCGCGGGCCGCGTTCGTGCGCCAATCCCTCGAATGGCGGTACATCGCCGCGACGATTCGATCGCCAACGACGAAGGCGCGGAGGTCTCGGTCCGGTTTCTCGACGAATTCCTGGACGTAGAAGATGGAGTGCATCGGGGAACCGAGGGCGGTCTTGTGCTCGATGATCTGCTCAGCTTCCTCAGGATCGTCGACCTTCGCCATCAGGCGGCCCCACGAACCGATCGGCGGCTTCAGGACCGCGGGATAGCCGACTTCATCGAGGGCCTTCATCGCGGCCTCCGGGGTGAGGGCGACGACGGTCCGCGGGGTCGGGACCCCCGCCTCCGCGAGCCGGAGGCTCGCCAGGACCTTGTCTCCGCACAGGGCGACGACCTCGTACGGGTTGACGGTCGGGACCCCGTACTCCGCGAGCCGGAGGCTCGCCAGGACCTTGTCTCCGCACAGGGCGACGACCTCGTACGGGTTGACGGTCGGCACCCCGTAGTGCTCGAAGAACCGCAAGGCGTAGAGGGACCGGCTGTGGCTCACGCTGCGATTGAGGACCAGGTCCGCATGGAAGCCGTTGCGCACCAAAGGGAACGTGATCGTCTCGTCGTGGAGTCGCTCGACGGGGACGCCCCGTGCAGCCGCGGCCTCGAGGATCCACTTCTCCTCGGGTCGGATCACGGTGTAGAAGAGGCCGAGGGTGAACGTCTCACTCACCCCAGTCCTCCGCCTCTCGGGGAGCCGCGTCAACATGGAACGGCTCGACGGCGGTGACCTCGAGTTCGAGGCCGCAATCGGGACATGGGAAGATCTCTCCTTCGATCAGGTCCTTCTTCTCGATCGCCCGACCGCATTCGGGACATTCGACCATTAAGGTCCCTCCTTCAGGAGGGCGTCCACGAGTTCGATGCATTCCGCTTGTTTCGAGATCGAGTACCGCTGAAGGCCAACCGCGTCGTGGGCCCGGGCCAGTTGGATCCGGACCGCCTCGGGAGATGGACCGCCGGGTGTCTTCCGAGCCGCGAGCGACGCGCGGACGTCGAGGACTTTCTGCACATCGTCGCCGAACCGCGGGTCGAACCCTCGAAGGGCATTTGCCTCCAGGGGCCGGTCCAACGCGAGGTAGCGCGCCACCGTCTCGTGCGCCTCGCGGAAGGGCACGCCGCGGGCGACCAAGTGTTCGGCGAGGTCCGTCGCGAGCAACCGCGGGTCCGATGCCGCAGTCAGGAGGCGTGCCTCGTCGAATTCGAGGGCGGAGATCGCCGTTGTCAGGGCATTAAGCGTCGCGAGGACGTGGTCGACCGCGTCGAAGACCGGGGCCTTGTCCTCCTGGAGATCTCGGTTGTAGCCCTCGGGCAGGCCCTTCAGCGTCGTGAGGAGGGAGACCAAATCTCCGATGACCGGGCCGGACTTCCCGCGGGCCAGTTCGGCGACATCAGGATTCCGCTTCTGCGGCATCAGACTGCTGCCCGAGCCCAGGGCAGCCGCGGGCCGGAGGAACGCGAATTCCTGCGAAGCCCACAGGACGATTTCCTCTCCGACGGAGGATAGGTGCACGGCGAGGAGCGAAAGGTCGAACAGGAACTCCGCGAAGTAGTCTCGATCGGTGACCGCGTCGATCGAGTTCTCGAAGGTCCCCGCGAATCCGAGGATCCGAGCAGGAATCGCGGGATCGATCGGGAGCGTGCTTCCCGCGAGGGCGGCGGCGCCGAGGGGCGACACATTCGCTCGCGCGAAACTATCGGACAGGCGTTGGTCGTCCCGGATGAGCGGCCAGAAGTGGGCGAGCAGGTGATGTCCGACCGAGACCGGCTGGGCCCGTTGGAGATGGGTGTACCCCGGCATCGGCACCTGCGCGTGGGCTTCCGCCTGATCGAGGAGCGCGAGCTGGAGCCGCAGGATTTCCTGACGGACGGCCGTGATGGCCTCCCGCAGGTAGAGGCGCTCGTCGAGGGCGATCTGGTCGTTCCGGCTTCGGGCCGTGTGGACCTTCGCGCCGAGGGATCCGAGCCGCTCCGTCAGGCTCACTTCGATGTTCGTGTGCACGTCCTCGAGGTCTTCCCGCCACGGGAAGTTCCCGGCGACGATCGCGGCGTGGGTCGCTCGCAGGCCTTTGGTCAAGGCTCCTGCCTCGTCGATCGTGAGGATGCCCACCGACGTGAGCATCTGCACATGCGCGATGCTGCCGGCGACATCGTATCGCGCGAGTTTCCGATCGACCGGGAGCGAGGCGAGAAATCGCCACGCCGGAGACTCGACATAGGACGGCGGCGCTCCGCTTGGCCCGCCCTTCGATTGCACCGTGGCCGCCATTTTCACTTCGCCCTCTTCGCGGCCTTCAGGAGCTTCGGCGCGGTCGGCGCCTTCTCTCCCGCGGCGGCCCAAGTGCGCGCCGGCAGGCCCCACACGTAGATGAAGCCCTCCGCCATCGATTGCCGGAATCGGTCGCCCTGCGAGTACGTCGCGAGGGCGTGATCGTAGAGGGAGTAGGGCGAGGCGCGGCCGACGACAGTAGCGGCTCCCTTGAACAGCTTGACGCTCACGTCCCCGGTCACCCGCTCCTGGGTCGAGGCGACGAAGGAATCGAGCGCCTCCCGGAGAGGGGTGAACCAGAGGCCGTCGTACACAAGCGTCGAGTAGCGAGCGGCGACGGATCGCTGGAACTCGAGCAGGTCCCGCGGGAGGACCAAGGCCTCGAGGGCTTGGTGGGCCTTGACGAGGACGGTCGCGGCGGGGCATTCGTAGACCTCGCGGGACTTGATCCCGACGACGCGCGACTCGACGTGGTCGATGCGGCCGACGCCGTGGCGGCCCGCGAGCTCATTGAGGGAAGCGATCAGGTCGACGAACTCGAGCCGCCGACCTTGGAGGGCCGTCGGCTTGCCGCCTTCGAAATGGATCGTCGCGTTCGCGGCCTCGTCCGGCGCGGCGGCCGGACTCGTCGTCCAGTTGTAGACTTCCTCCGGTGGCTCGATCCGCGGATCCTCGAGGACTCCGCATTCGACCGAGCGGCCCCAGAGGTTCTCGTCCGTGGAGTACGGCGAGCCGTTGTCGACCGGGACCGGGATCCCGCGCTCCTTCGCGTATTCGATCTCCTGCTCCCGCGTCATGCCCCACTCCCTCGCGGGCGCGATCACCGTCAGATGCGGGGCGAGGGCCGTCGTGCACAGGTCGAATCGGACCTGGTCGTTGCCTTTGCCGGTGCACCCGTGCGCGATGAAGGTGGCCCCTTCCTTCTGCGCGATCACCACGAGGTGCTTGCCGATCAGGGGTCGCGCGAGGGCGGTGCTCAAGGGATACTGGCCTTCGTACATCGCGTTCGCTTGGAGCGCCGGGAGGACGAACTGCTCCGCGAACTCGCGGCGTGCGTCAACCACGTGGGTCTTCGCCCCGAGGCGCCGGGCTTTTTCGCGGATCCCGTCGAGGTCTCCGGGCTGCCCGACGTCGATCGTCAGCGTGACGACGTCCATCCCCCGATCCTGAAGCCACCGGATGGCGACGGAGGTGTCCAAGCCTCCGGAATAGGCCAAAACCACTTTATCCCGCGTCATGGGCGACCGTGCCCCAACCAATTCTTGCGATGAACACTCGTGGATGTGTATTTGAGCGTGTCGACATCATGATGGCATTTCAGGACAAAATTGTCAAATATCGGACATGTTGTACAGTTGTCGATGGCGCCGGTCGCGCGGGAGGTTCGGGAGTACATCGCGGCCCATCCCAGCGTCTCGGACGGACTCAAGATGGGCATCGTGAACTACTCGGCCCTCGCGAGGAAGATCTCCAAGGAGCTTGGGATTCGACAGAAAGAGGCCGTGCTGGCAGCCTGCCGACGCTATCCGGTCGAAAAGCTCCGCGGGTACAGCGAGGACGCCGTCCGCCGGATGCTCCAGAAGAGCCGCGTCCAAACGCGGACGAAGGTCGCGACGATCACGGTCGTCGAAGGGGTCGATGTGCTCCAGCGCCTCGGGGACGTGGTCGAGGAACTCCTGGATGAGAACCGCGTGTGCCGGCTCATCCAAGTGTCCCAGGGCACCGTGATCATTGTGGACGACGACTCGGTCTTGCGGGTCACCAAGAAACTCAGGTCGGAGCATCTCATCGGCGTGACCCGCGGGCTCGTGGAGATCGACGTGACGAGTCCGGAAACGATCGAGAAGACGCCGGGGCTGCTCGCATTCCTGTCGGGCGCCCTCGCCTCTCGCGGCATCAACATCATCGAGGAGATGTCCGCCTATACGGACACGATCTTCCTCCTCGAACGGAAGGACATGACCCGGGCTATGGAAGTCCTCGCCCAGAACCTGCAGTGACCGTTTCGCTTCGTCCGCGGCTCGAGCGATCGATTTTTCGGAGAGGTCTTGTCGGGTCGATGCTTACCGAAGGCGAAACATGGGGCCCTCCCAACCCGATGAACCATCGACGCCGGCCCGGGACGCCCGGCGCGACCTCGCCTTGGCCTGGGCCGTGGGCTTCACGATGTGGGGATTGCTCCTGTCCATCGACCCGCTGCTGCCCGCGATTCAGGCCGAGTTGGCCCTCACCTTCACCCTTCGATCGTTGGTCCTGGCCTTGCCGTTCCTTTCGATGGCGATTGCCGCCATACCTGGGGGGTTCCTCGCCGACCGTTCGGGCATTCGGCGGTCCGTGACCCTCGGAGGAGCCATCGCGACGGGAGGGGCGGCCCTTCGAGCGGTCCCCGGCGGAACGGTTCTTCTCCTGACCGCGGCAGTCGTGTTCGGCGTCGGCCTCGGACTCGTGATCCCCAATCTTCCGAAGTTGGTGAGCACTCGGTACGGCCGCGACCGCGGAGGATTCGCGACCGGGGTCTACTCCACAGGCCTGATTACGGGAAGCGTCGCGGGCGTCTATGCCACGAAACCACTGGCCGATGCCTTGGGTTCTTGGCGATGGGCTCTGCTCGTCTGGGCTGTCTTGGGCACCTCCGTCATGGCCGCCTGGGCGCTTTTGGTTTCTCCGGTAGATCCCCGCCCGCGGCTATCCGAAACCGGATTCCGAAGCCTCGTGCGCCGAAGGGAGCTTTGGGTCCTCGCTTTCCTCTTTGCCGCTGGGAATGCGAGCTACTTCTTTCTCGTCGGGAACTATCCGCCGTACCTGACCTCGCGCGGCCTCGGCCTCGATGCGGCCTTGGGCCAGCTCGCGCTCTTGATCGCGGTGGGCGTCCCCGCGATCTTCCTTGCCCCGATCATGTCCGATCGCCTGAGGGCCCGCCGTCCATTCCTCTGGGGTCCTCACGCCCTGATCGCGGCCCTCTTGTTACTAATCGGCCGGCTGCCGTTAGCGGCGATTCCCGCGGTGTCTATCGGACTCGGGCTCGCGGAGATGGCGATCTTCGCCCTCGTTCTCCTGCTCCCGGTCGACCTCTTCTCCTCGGAAGAGGTGGGCCGCGGTTCCGGGATTGTCGTTTCCTTTGCGTACGTCGGAGCCCTCGTCGGGCCCCTCGCGGCGGGCATCGCGGTCGACCTCAGCGGATCGTTCGAGGGAGTCCTCGAGGCTTTCGCCCTCCTCTCGGTCCTCGCGGCCCTCGCGACCTTCGCGCTGCCGGAGACGGGCGCTCGCGGAGGGAGGGCTTAAGGTGCAGCGAGCGCTGGCCACCGGTGCGATGACGACGCCCGCCGCCTTTCCGTCGACGCCATCGCCGAAGGGCGGCAAGCCGCCGGGCTTCGACCTCCTGGCACACAACCGGGACATGGCCGGGGCGATCGAGTCGTTTCTCGCGCCGACCTATGGGCCGGGAGGCCGCGCAAAGCTTTTCCTGGACCCGAAAGGGAACGCGATCCCGGCGACGGACGGAGCGCGGATGCTGTCGACCCTCGACTCGCCGCATCCCGTGGGGAAGATTCTCCGCTCGGTCGCGACCGCGCAGGACGATGAGTGGGCCGATGGGACGAAGCTCGCGGCGCTGCTCGCGGTCCGGCTGCTCCATCGCTCTGGATCATTGCTCGATCAAGGCGTTCGACCCGCGAGAATCGTCCGCGGATTCGAGATCGGACTGGATTGGGCGATCGAATCGGCCGAGGCATCCGCCGTCGCCCTCGATCCATTTGAGGGGGCCTTGCTCCTCGATGTCGCGCGAGGTTGCCTCGGAGGCTGGCTCGATCCAAGGCCACGGGAGGAACTTGCGGAGGCCGTCGTGCAGGCCGCGACCCGGATTGCTTCCCAGACGCCGGGGGGCTGGCGATGCCGCCGGGAGGACATCCCCGTGTTCGCGAAGGCGGCGGGTGCGTTCTCCGTCCGGGTCATCGACGGCTACGTCTTGGACCGATGGCGGGACGACCCGAACATGCCTCCGCGCGTCGAAGACGCTCGCATGGCCCTCCTCGACGCGGAGCCGATTCGCGGGAAGGCGGGCATCCACGAACCGCGCCTTCGCTGGTACGGAGAAAGCAAGGTCCGACTCCAAAGTCCCGCGCAACTCGACGGATTCATCGCCGTCGGAGAGGACTACACGCGAGGAATCGTCGAGAGACTCCAGGCCGCAGGGGCGAACGTCGTCATCACGACGCTCGGCATCTCGGATTACGGACACAAACTCCTCGCGAAGGCGGGCATCCTCGGGATCCGGGCGGTCATGCGACCCGAGCACATGCGGGACCTCGCTCGAGCGACCGGGGCGAGTCTCATCAAGGACTTCCACGAGATTCGAGCGGACCGGTTGGGCCATGCCGGCCTCGTCGAAGAGATCCGTATCGGCGGAACGAAGTGCACCATCATCGACCGTTGCCCGGACCCCAAGGTCGTAAGCTTGCTCGTGCTCGGCCCCGGTGAAGCCGCCGCGAACCTTTACAAGACCCTTGCGCGGAAAGCGATTGGCGCCGTCGCGGCCTCGATCGAGACGCCACGATTCCTCCCGGGCGGCGCGGGGGCCGAGATGGCCGCGTCCTCTCGGGTCCGCCGGGACGCGAGCCGTGTCGAAGGCCGGGAGCAGCTCGCGGTCGAAGCCTTCGGCCTTGCCCTCGAGGACCTCGCCGCATGCCTCGCGGCGAATCTCGGACTCAAACCGCTGGACGCCGTGCTGGCGCTCCGATCCGCCCATGCGAAGTCGTCGGACTGGGGCCTCCTCGCGGGGCTGAGGGATCCGGTCGATTACGAGCACGGCCTGTTTCGAGAACCTCTGGGCCCGCGGTTGTCCGCATGGCGCCGGGGCGTCGAGGCGGCGTCGACGATCCTCCTGGCGGACGACTTCCACAAAGTGTCTCGTCCGTCCCTTCGGAAGAAGGAATCGGGTGGCGAGAGCGAGAAGGATCGCTAGCTGTGAAGGACCGTGGCGTCCCCGAGGTCCCAGCCGACCTGGACCCGAGCGCCCCGCTCCAAGAAGGTCCGCTCGCCCATCTTCTTCGCCCGCAACAGCCGCCCGTCCCCCAGGGTGATCTCGTAGTGCACGTACGGCCCTTTGAAGATCACATCGCGGACCTCGCCGGGGAACCGGTTCGCCATCGCCTCCGACGCGGGACCGATCTCGACCCGTTCATCCGGAACGAAGAACGCTAGCGGGCTCCCGGAAGGGGTGGACGCATTCGACCGGAGATGGAACCGCAGTCCGTTCGAATCGACGGTGACGCGTCGGTCGTCCGTCGCCACGATGTCCCCCGCGAAGAGGTTGCTCATCCCGATGAAATCGGCGACGAAATGGTTTCTTGGATGCTGGTACAGCTCGAGCGGGGTGCCCACCTGCTCGAGGACGCCGAAATTCATGACGCCGACTCGGTCGCTCATCGTGAGCGCCTCCTCCTGGCTGTGCGTCACGAAGATGAACGTCTTCTTCAGCTCGTGCTGGAACCGCCGGAGTTCGATCTGCATCTCCTTCCGCAGCTTCTCGTCGAGCGTGTTCAGCACTTCGTCGAGGAGCAGGACTTCGGGGGCGATCGCCATGCTCCGGGCGATCGCCACGCGCTGGCGTTCGCCGCCGGAGAGCTCCCAGACCCGGCGTTTCTGCTTCCCGTCGAGGTCCACGAACCGGAACATCTCCTCGACCCTCTTCCGCCGCTCCTCCTTGTCGATCCCGCGCACCTTGAGGCCGTACTCGACGTTCTCCTCCGCGGTCATGTGCGGGAACAGCGCGTACTCCTGGAAGATGAGGCTCGTGTTCCGCCGGTACGGCGGGACCCGGGTCATGTCCTTGCCCGCGATGACAACGTCGCCGGAATCCGGGGTCTCCAGGCCGGCCAGGATCTTCAGGAGGGTTGATTTGCCGCTGCCGCTCGGTCCGAGGAGGGTGAAGAACTCGCCCTCGCGGACGTCCAAGGAGATTCCCTTGAGGGCCTTCACATCGCCGGGGAAGGTCTTCGTCAAATTGCGAATCCGGACCAGGGGTTCCGGTGCCACGTCCTCCATCCTCATGCCCCCGAGCGCCGCGGCCCCGCGAGCGCGTCTCGTCGGGCCTTCCTATTCTCCCCAGCCTATAAGAAATCGATGGGTTTTCGTCCCGCGGTCGAAAGGAAAGGTGGTCCATCGAATCGGGGACGGCGCGGCCGACGAGCAGGCGAATGGTTTTTAATGAATCGGGATGATGAAGTGATTGGTGAGAGGGTGGAGAGGCCGAAGGTCATCGGGTTCATCGGTCTCGGGAACATGGGCGCGCCGATGGCGAGCAACCTTCTGAAGGCCGGATTCCCCGTCGTCGTCTGGAACCGGACCGAATCGAAGGCGCGACCGCTCGTCGAGAAAGGGGCCACGTGGGCCGACGGCCCGCGGCACCTCGCGGAGAAGTCGGACGTGGTCATCACGATGCTCGAGGACGCCCGCGCCGTGCGCGAGGTCCTCCTTGGTGCCGAAGGTGTCGTCGCGGCCAAACATCCGAACCTTCGGATCATCGACATGAGCACGATTTCTCCGAAGGATTCGCGAGACATCGCCCAGCAGGTCGCGGACCGCGGGATGATTATGATCGACAGCCCGGTGTCCGGAAGCGTGAAGGCCGCGGCGGACGCCTCGCTGACGGTGCTCGTCGGCGGGGAACCCGAAGTCGTCGAGTCCGTCCTCCCCATCCTGCGTGCCATGGGCAAGAACGTGTTCCACCTGGGTCCGAACGGCATGGGCTGTTACATGAAGCTCGTCAACAACGTCGTGCTCGCGGCGAGCCTCGCGGGATTCTCGGAAGCGTTCGTCCTCGGAAAGAAGGCGGGCTTGCCTCCCCAGCAGATGCTCGACGTGATCTTGCAAGGGTCCGCCCGGTCTCCGCTCCTGGAGTTCAAGGGGAAGGCGATCGTCGATCGGAACTTCGCCCCGACGTTCGCCTTGCGGTTGATGCGGAAAGACCTCGGACTCGCCCTTGAGACGGGTAGCCAGACGCAGGTCCCGATGCCGATCACGGCGTTTCTCAACGAGCTCCACCAGGCGGCGATCGCCGGCGGCCTCGCCGACCGGGATTGGTCCGCGATCGTCCAGGTGTTCGAAGGCCTCGCCGGGGTGAGCTGATGGGCCTCGCCGCGACGCGGCCGAAGCCCAAACGGCCGGACGAACCAAAAGACGTCGAGCGCCCGGACCGAATCATTTTGGAGCGGCTCCAGAAGGACGACAAGGTCAGCCTCGGCGACCTGGCGAAGAAGACCGGGCTCGCCTCCTCCTCGGTCCACTACCGGATCAAGAGGCTGGAGGAGGAAGGCATCATCAAGGGGTACCACGCGATCGTGGACCCGGTCAAGCTCGGCTACGACATCCTCGCGGTGAGCTTCATCCGCTCGCGGTACGATCCGAAATCCTACGAGCGGTTGAG
>VBLS01000081.1 GCA_005878635.1 Methanobacteriota archaeon
GTCGATTCCCACCCGGAACCGGGCCCAGCTCTACCGCCTCCGGAAGTGGCAGCGGCGGATTCGCGTGAGCAACGCGACCGAGCGGAATCTCGCGTTCGCCTTGAGCGAGCTGGACCGGATGGCGAGCGGGATGGGCCTGCCGCGGAACGTCCGGGAGACCGCGGCGATGGTCTACCGCAAGGCGGTGAACAAGAACCTGATCCGCGGCCGTTCGATCGAGGGCGTCGTCGCGGCCTCCCTGTACGCGGCCTGCCGACAGTGCAACGTCCCGAGGACCCTCGATGAGATCGCGAATTCGTCCCGGGTCGGTCGGAAGGAGATCGGCCGCACGTACCGGTTCATGACGCGGGAGCTGAAGCTGAAGCTCATGCCGACGAAACCGCAAGACTACGTGTCCCGGTTCTGCTCGGAGCTCAAGTTGAGCGGCGAGGTCCAGTCCCGCGCCGTGGAAATCCTGAAGGACGCCCAGGACAAGGAGCTCACCTCCGGCCGGGGTCCGACCGGTGTCGCCGCCGCGGCGATTTACATCGCCTCAATCCTATGCAACGAGCGACGGACCCAGAGGGAAGTGGCGGACGTCGCGGGCGTCACGGAAGTCACGATCCGAAACCGGTACAAGGAGCTCACGGAGAAGCTCGGCATCAAGGTCGAACTGTAGCCGCCTCTTCGTTTCCCCGCCAGGTTCAGAGATCGCGAACTACCACGAGGATTCCAACGGTCCACCCGATCAGGCCGGAGACCACGTACACGATTTCGAAGGCCGGGACCGCGTAAGGAAGGACGACCACGAAAGCGAGGGCCAAGAGGACCGCGGCCGCCCAGATCGGCCACACCTCCGGCGTATCGCGAGGCCGGATCCGAAGGCCCGCGCGGACGATGAGGGAGGACGCCCCGAGGGCCATGGCCAGTTGTTCGCTCAAGAGGACGAGGTCTTGGGCCCGCGACCCGGAAGCCAGTCGAACGAGATGGTACGCCAGGATCGCGGCGAGCAAGAGGAAGGCGATCGCGAGGACCCATCGACCGGCGATCCACCAACGCTCCGCCTCAAACCGATCCTGCACCCCGCGATAGAGCAGGAATGGAGAGGCCATCCGCAGGCCGACCGTGATCAGGGCGATCGGGAGGAAGTACAGCGGGTCGGAGACGGCGTACGTGACAAAGAGGACGCTGGCCACTCCGACTCCCAGGATCACGGCGAGGAGGACCGCGAACGTCCGACGGGATACCGCGAACGTCCACGCGTGATGGAGGGCCGGGACGAATGCCAGGAACACGGCGCCGAAGGCCAGGAGTCCGGAGAAAAGGTAGATGAGCTGGACCTCGCCGGCCGCCATCGTCGTCCCCTACCGTAGCCGTGGCATCAGGGCAGTCGGAGCTGGCCGTGGATGATCGGCACGGACTGTCCCCCGACGCGGATCACCTTGGGCTGGCCGGCCTCCGTCTCGACGGTCACCTCGATTCGACTCGCGTGGTGAATCTCCATTCCCTGTTCCACAATGAAGGTCGGCGCGGGCAGCTTGCCATGCGCGGCGAGGTAGGCGCCGCAGGCGCCCGCGGCACTCCCGGTCGCCGGGTCCTCGAGCCCGAGATCCGGGGCGAACCCGCGGGCGTGCACCGCGGCGTCGGGGGCCGTCGCCTCGAGGGCGAACGCGTAGCACACGATCTTCTCCCCGAACTTGGACATGACGCCCTTCAACGCCCGCAGGTCCGGGTCGAGTCCTCGCACCACCTCGAGGGTCCGCATCGGCACCTGCAGCGACGGAATGCCCGTCGCGGTCACCTGCGGCACGAGGCCCTTCAGGCCGATATCGCGCACGCGGACCCCGAGGGCCTCCGCCAGCGGCCCCGTGTTTTTCAGCTCCGCCCCCAGGGAGGGCTCGCCCTGGGTCATGATCACTTTCTTGACCTGACCGCCCTCGCAGATCAGTTCGAGGGGTAGGACGCCGATCTCCAATTCCTGATAGATGATCGAGGATCCATCGGGATGCGGGACGAGCCCCTCGAGGGCCGCGACGAACGCGGTCCCGATCGACGGGTGGCCCGCAAACGGGATTTCTCCGGCCGGAGTGAAGATGCGATTCCGATAGTTCGCCGACGGATTGCTCGGAGGGAAGACGAAAGTCGTTTCCGAGAGGTTCATCTCGCGGGCGACCCCGAGCATCTCCGTGGGCGAGAGTCCGGTCGCGCGGTGGTAGACGGCGAGAGGGTTCCCTGTCATGGGCGTGTCCGTGAACACATCGACGCGCCAGAAATCGAAGAACCGCTCGGACATGGGGGGGACCTCGCCGCGGATGGCAATCCGCGTTCTTAATGCTGGTCCGACAGGTTTTTGCCGGCCTCTTCCTTCCCGCGCCGGAGAGGAGCCGCATCGCCCCCACCGGAGGCGGAGGCCGCGCCGACCTGGCGATCGAGGACCCCCGGCTCTCCGATCGCGTCCAGAAATTCCCCGAGTCCGTGATCCGGGAGATGACCCGCATCGCCGCGCTCCACGACGCGGTCAATCTGTCCCAAGGCTACCCGGACTTCGACCCGCCGCGCGAACTCACGGAAGCGGCGAAGCGCGCCCTCGACGGGGGCTACAACCAGTACTCCATCACCTGGGGCGCGCGGGAACTGCGGGACGCGATCGCCCGTCGGGCGAAGGCCTTCAACGGAATCGACGCCGATCCGGAGACGAACTTGGTCGTCACCTGCGGCGCCACGGAGGCGATGATGGCGGCCATGCTCTCCCTCATCAACCCTGGCGACGAGGCGGTAATCTTCGAACCGTTCTACGAGAACTACGGGCCCGACGCGATCGTCAGCGGGGCCCGCCCGCGGTACGTCCGCATGGAGTGGCCGGATTGGACCGTGGATGAGGAGGAGTTGAAGGCCGCCTTCACCGACCGCACGAAGGTCCTGATCCTGAACACGCCGAACAATCCGACGGGAAAAGTCTTCGGCCGTCCAGAGCTCAAATTGATCGCCGATCTCTGTACCGACCACAACGCCGTCGCGGTGACGGACGAGATTTACGAGCACATCGTCTTCGATGGCGCCAAGCACGTCTCCCTGGCCGCGATCGGCGACATGTCGAATCGAACGATCACGATCAACGGACTCTCGAAGACCTACAGCGCGACCGGCTGGCGGATCGGATGGGCCATTGCCCCGAAGACCCTCGCCCATGCGATGCGGCGGACCCACGACTTCCTGACGGTCGGAGCGCCCCATCCGTTGCAGATCGCGGCGGCCGTGGCCCTCGGCCTACCCGAGGCCTACTACCGGGATCTGGCCTCGATGTACCAGAAGAAGCGGGACCTTTTCGTCCGGGGCCTCCAGGACGCGGGGCTCGATTGCCATCCGCCGAAGGGGGCCTACTATGTGATGGCGAACTTCGGACGCTTTCCCTTCGAAGACGATTGGTCGTTCGCGATGCATCTCGTCGAGCGCCTGCGGGTCGCCGTCGTGCCCGGCGGTTCCTTCTACGGCGACCCGAAAGACGGCCGTCGCTTCGTCCGCTTCATGTTCTCGAAGCGAGACGAGACGCTGACCGAGGCGATCCGCCGCCTCCGGGGACTCCGGGACGTGCGGTGAGATGCCGCGCGGGGCGGACCTCGTCCTCGTCGGCGCGAACGTTTTCACCGGTTCACAGCGTCGCCGATGGGCGAAGGCCCTCGCCATTCAGGACGGGCGGATCCTCGCGGTCGGCACCGAGGGCCAGGTGAGTCGGGCCGCCGACCGCGGCACCCGTCGGCTCGACCTTCACGGACGGATTGTCGTGCCCGGATTCATCGATGCCCACACCCACATGGCCGACAGCGCGGGGGAGTTGGGATGGACGAGGCTCGACGGAACCCGCTCCATGACCGAGGCGATCGCCCGGCTTCGGAAGGCTGCGGCCCGTACGGCTCGCGGAGCGTGGGTCATCGGCGTCGACTGGGACGAAGCGAAGTGGACGGAACGGCGGTACCCCATGCGAGACGATTTGGACCGGGCCTCGAAGGATCGCGCGGTCGTCGCCCGCCGAATCGACTGTCACATGGGGTCCCTGAATTCCGTGGCGCTTGAGGCCGCGCGGGATCTCGTCGGCCTGCCAGGGTTCGAGGTGGACGGGTCGGGGCGACCGACGGGAATCTTGAAAGAAGAGGCGTTCGCGAAACTCCACGACCGTTTCGGTGCCGGACCCGCCGTCATCGAGCGGAACCTTCCGAGGATCGCCCGGATGGCGCACCGCCTCGGCATCACTTCGGTTCATGACGTGGTCTCGATCCCCGCGTGGACGGCCTACCAGCGCCTGCGTCGAGCGGGACGGCTCAGGTTGCGGGTGTCCGCCTGGGTCCCGACTGCAGCCGCGGAGTCGTTCGCGCGCGCCGGGATCCAATCGGGCTTGGGGGACGAATGGCTGCGGATGGGCGGCGTGAAAGTCTTCTCCGATGGCTCCCTCGGCGCCTTCACCGCTTTCCTCGATTCCCCGTACGAAGGCCGGGGCAAAGATCGCGGGATTCTGATCCACCCTCCGACGGAACTGAGATCGATCCTGGAGACCGCTCACCGGGCGGGCCTTCGGACCGCGACCCACGCGATTGGCGATGCGGCGTCGCGACTCGTCGCGGAGACTCTCGCCGAGGTCCAGGAGGAAAACCCGCGCGAACCGATGCGCCACCGGATCGAACACTTCGAGCTCCCGGACGAGGAGACGCTCCGGCTGACGAGAGATGCGGGGCTCATCGCATCGTGTCAGCCGAATTTCGTCGGGCAATGGAGCGGGCCCGGAGACGTGTACGAGATGCGCCTCGGCTCGGATCGGCTCCGGAGGAACAATCCGTTTCGGCGGATCGCGCGCCTCGGCATCCCGTTGTGCTTTGGATCCGACGGAATGCCGTACGGACCCTTGTACGGAATTCACTGGGCCGTCAACGGATATTTCGACGACCAGTGTCTCTCTCCCGAGGACGCGTTCCGAGCGTATTCGGCGAAGGGCGCGTATGCCTCGTTCGAGGAGGATCGCAAGGGTACATTGGAACCCGGGAGGGTCGCCGACTTCGTCGTCCTCGACGGCGATCCTTTCCGGGAGCCCGAAACGATCCGCAAATGCAAGGTCCGCGAAACCTGGTTGGACGGGCAGCGTGTCTTCGCTTCGAGTTCCTGAGGAGGGGCGTGACCGCGGCCCGCGCCATCCCTACGATCGACTCGGAGAGACGGCGGCCCGGAAGGCCCGGAACACGCTGCCCCACACCTTTCCGTCGGAGCGGACCTTGTTCTCGAAGTTGTTCACGGAGGCCCAGGCCTCGAAGGCAGCCTTCGTCTTTGGGTCGAACTTGCCCGATGCCGCACCGCGGTAGAATCCCAGCGCCGTGAGGCCTGCTTGGAGCTCTCGGACCACGTCCGCGTTCAGCGGGAGGACGTCCTTCGGGTCTTCCCGATCCAGCAATGTGACGTCATATACGTTGAACACGCGGACGAGTTCTTCGATCGGCGCCGGGTGGTCGTCCACCCGGACGTCGATCCAACGATCGTTGAATCCTCCGTATCCACCGCGGCCGCGCACGACGAGGAGCGCGGCCGATTGCTGCCCACGTTTGTCGCCCCCGGCCCGCTGGCCCGCGGAGAGAGCCGCAAGCAGCCGGACCGGAAGGTCGCCTTGCGTCCTCTCGAAAGCCTGGCCCATGCCCTTCACCACGTCGGCGCCGGCGAGAAGATTTCCTTGGCACGCGTAATGTTGGCCGACGAGATGGCCCGCCCACGGGAAGCATTCCTTCCCGGTATAGGAGGCGGGCCGACCGCGCGCGTCGACGATGCCCACCTGGCGCCGGGCGGCCTCCTTATCGGCCTTCACGAGGCGTTGCAGCACATCCTTTGGCGCGACGCGCTGTTTCATCATGCCGAGGGCCTTCGGACCGAAGGTCGTGTTCGCGTAGGATTGCGTCGCGACCGCGCCGACCCCCGCCTCCGCGAACGGGACCACGGCGCCGACCGCGACGAATCTCGACTCGACCGCGACGCCGAGATCTTTCGTCTTCGGATCGAATCCGACGATGCTGAAGGTCGATGGGACCGACGAGCGCATCGGCCCGTCATCGAAAGGAGCCTATTTCCCGGTTCCCGCAATCCTTAAGGACGCCCCTCCGGCTCCGACGCCGGCGCGATGCACGTCCTGCTGGACCTCTACGGCGTCCTCCTGGAGCACGAGAAGACTTTCCGCGGATACCGGGAGCGCCTGGCCACGCTGCTCGCGGCGCGCTTCGGAGGAGAGGCCGAGGCATGGCGACGGGCCCACGATGAGGCCTTCGTGACCTACACCCGACGCGCGAACGAAGCGGACTGGGACGCTCGCGGGTACGGGGACGTGGTCGACGAACTCGACGCGCGCCATCTCCAGGAGATGTTCGAGCGGATGGGCATTCCACCGGCCACGGGCGACCCGCTCCACCTCTCCCGAGAGCTCGAACGGGAGGCCCTCGCCGGAGTGAACGCGCGCTTCCCGGACGCGAGAACCGCAATCGAGAGGCTCCGCCGGATGGGGCACCGCGTGTACGTGGCCACGGGCGGGAGCGAGACAAACGAAGCCGCCCTCCGAGGCGCCGGCCTGTCCGGCCTGATCGACGGAATCTTCAGCGGCCATTCTCAAGGCGTCCACAAGAGTCGCCCCGCGTATTGGGCGGAGGTCCCGCGGACGATCGGGGCGAGGCCCTCGGACTGCGTCCTGGTCGACGACCGCCTCGACTACCTCGAGGCCGCGGCCTCCGCGGGTATCCTCGCATTGCTCCTCGACCGCAAGGGAGCCCACCGCCCGGAGGCCATGCCGCCCTACGTCGCGGCGACCTTACGAAACCTCGCGGGCCTGCCGCAATGGGTCGTGACGTGGACGACGTCGCATCCCTCATGACTCGGGCCCGCCGAACTCCAGGAGGCGCTTCTGTCCGTGTTCCGGCGTGTGGATCGCCGCGAAGTCCACGCCCGGGAGACCGAGGATCCGGCGGAACTGATCCGCGCACGCGGGGCCAAACCCGGCGAAGTGATTGTTGAAGAGCACGAAGGCGCGAGCGACGCGGTCCTGGACCGACCGCAGGCGCGCGGCCCACTTCTCCATCTCCGCGGTCCGGTCGATTTGGAGGCGGCCGAGATCGCTCAGGGATCGGTCGCCGATGAACCGGAGGTACACGAAATCCGCGGTGATCTCCGGCAGGGTGTTCAGGTATTGCACTTCGTTCCAGACGAGCGCGACCTCCCGGCGTCGCAGCGCATCGAAGACCTCCGGCCGCATCCACGAGCTGTGACGGAATTCCACGGCGTACCGGTAGTCCCGCGGTGCGCCGTCGAGGAAGGCGAGAACCCGCTCCATTCCGTCGTCCTGATGGAGGAACGGCGGCAGCTGCACCAGGAGCGTCGCGACCTTCGGGCGTAGCTCGCCGATCGAACGGTAGAACCGATCGAGGGCCTCCCGGGTCGGCCGCATCGCATTCTCGTGCGTGATCACCCGCGGAAGCTTCGCGGCGAACGAGAACGAATCCGGCACGGAGTCCCTCCACGATCGGATGGTCGCCGGCGGCGGGATCGTGTAGAAGGTGGAATCGATCTCGACGAGGTCGAACACCTTGCTGTAGAGCTTCAGGAACTCCGATTGGGGCGTGTGACGCGGATAGAAGGGACCGACCCAGAAGTCGTAGGAGTACCCGACGCAGCCGATCCGAAGCTCCACGGCCGCGCTCATGGAGACGGTGGGAGAAGGCTCTTGCGCATGTGGGTGCGGCGGTGGTGACGTACCTCTAAGTAGAGGTACGCGCCCGATGCGTCCTGAGAATCTCACGGGCGGACGCGTTCGAGTTTCACGTACCGCACGTCGGAGCCGACCTCGCCGAAGAGGATCTGCTTCTTCACTCCATGCGCGAGTCGAACTGCGCGGCTGATTTCCGGCCAAGCGCCGCGATGCCCCTTCGGGACCACGTGCACGAGATACTTCGCGTGGTGCGATTCCGGATCTCCCTCGTAGGCGCGGAAGTGCGACCCATACTTGAAGCCGGTCTTGGAGATGACGCCGCGAGCCGTCAGGTCCTCGTAGGCCCGGAGCCGAAGATCGAAGTCCGGCTGAATGGCCTTCGCTTCCTTGACGAGCCGCGCCAGGCGGATCGGCCGGTCCGTCTCGGCGTTCCGGACTTCCGCGGTCCCGGCCTTCAGGAGGAACGCGGTCTCCAGGAGGCTCAGCTGCAGCCGACGACCGACCATCTTGCCGAAGAAGCCGGCCTCGTGCAGCGCTCGAGCTTCCACCTCGTCGATGACGACCGCGCGGTCTCCGAGGAAATGGACGACGATGCGTTCCTTCGGCACGCCTATCGCCTGCGATCCGTGGGGGTGCGCCTCCCGAACCCCGTAGTAGGTGAGGTCGCTCTCTTCGTCCACGAGGCCTAGGAGCAGGGTCTTTCGGACTCCCGCGGCCTCCTTCGCCCGCTCCAACAGTTCCGCCAGGTCGAACACGGCCCGCTCGCTCAGCGCGCGGACCCAATACTTGCTCGGCGTCTTCCTGGGCGCCCCGCCTCGCGGGTACACCTGGAAATCGACCGGGCCTTCGCGGGACTCGACGACGTACCCGCGTTGGCGCAGGTCCCGGTAGACGAGGTACCGGATCTCGAACGAAGGCACCGCGGCCCCCGCCGCACGATAGAGGTCCCGCGCCGACACCCGACGCCCCCCTCGACGAACCTCGAGCCGGTCGGCTTCGACGAGATAGACCACCTCGAGCAAGTCGAGCTCCAGGGCGCCGCCGGACCGTGGGGTCCCGAAGTACCCGCGGTTGTAGAGGGCGCTGGCCTCCGCCGGGTCGTTGACCAGGACGTGGTCGTCGGACAGTTCCCCCGGCATGCGCGACCGGCGAAGGACCGGCCCGCGTTAAAGGTTCGGCCGGGGCGCGACTCGACCGGCCATCGAGAAAACCCCATTCCAAGCTGTTTATATAGAAGTTTAAACGATGAATGACTCGTGAAACGCGAGGCGATTCTAAAGGAGACGCGGGAAGCGCTCGCCAAGACGGGCTTCTTCCTTTCCCAACCGCACGGCGAGCGGGGCCTCTGCTTCGACCTCGTCGCCCGCCGCGACGACACGTTGCTCATCGTGAAGGTCTTCCAGAACGTGGATGGCCTCAGCAAGGGGACCGCGCAGGAGCTCAAGACGATCGCGAGGACGCTGGAAGGATCGCCCCTGGTGATCGGGGAACGGAGCGGGACCGGCCCATTGGAGGACGGCGTGATCTACGGCCGGTTCGGCGTGCCGATCCTCTGTCGGAGCACGCTCCTGGAATTCTTGGAGGAAGGCGTCCCGCCGTTCCTCTTCTCGGCCCCGGGTGGCCTCTACGTGCGACTCGATGCGGCGGCCCTCCGCCGCGTGCGCGACGAACGGGGCCTGTCCCTCGGTGCGCTCGCAGAGATGGCGGGAGTCTCCCGCCGGACGATCCAGATGTACCTGGAGGGGATGGCCGCGACGCTCGACGTCGCGATGCGCCTCGAGGACTTCCTCAAGGAGTCGCTCGCCCTCCCGGTCGATCCGTTTTCCTTCCTCGATCACCCGGCAACCTCCGAGACGGCAGCGCCGCGGCTTGAAGGGTTCGAGCGAGAGTTGTTCCAGCGGCTGCAGCGCCTCGGCTACGAGGTCCTGCCCACCGCCCGGAGCCCGTTCGATGCGCTTTCGAAGCGCGAGCTGACGACGTTCCTGACCGGCATCGGGGGAGCAGAAAGCGCCCTCGACCGCAAGGCGGAGGTCGTCTCGAATATCAGCCGGGTCGTCGAGAAAGACTCGGTGATGTTCGTCGTGCGCCGCGCGGTGCGAACGAGCATCCGCGGGGTCCCCGTGATCGGACGCGAGGAACTCCGACGGGCCAAGGACTCCGACGCCGTCGAGGAGATGATCTCCGAGAGGAAGGGTTGAATGGACGAGGTCCGCCTGGACCGCGCCACCGTTCACATCCTCCCGGTGGTCCGAGGCCTCCCGTCCGAGAGCGAGACCGTCCGCCGGGCGATCGAATCGACGCGCCCGTCCGCGATCGGATTGAGCATCGGGCCGGAGGAGCTCGAGAGCTTGCGCGCGTACGGAGGCGGGCCGCTGGAGCCGGAGAACTTCGAAGAAGAGATCTATGTCGCCGGACTCTCGGCGTGGGAGCCGCCGGTCAAGCCGCCGCCTTGTTTCGACACCGCGATCCGGGCGGCCGACGGCAAGCGCGTGCCCGTCGAGGCCATCGACATGGACGAGGTCACGTACACGGAGAGCTACGTGAACTGCGTGTCCGCCCTCGAGGTCGTGTTCGTCGGGCGGCTCGAGAGGAGGCTCTCGAAGAAACGGTTCCTCGCCAGGAATCCACGGGACTTCGTCCTCGAGTGGGACGCCGAGGTGAACGCGTCCCCCGGCTTCCACCAGCTTCAGGCCCGCCGGGAGGCGTTCATGGCCGGCCGCCTCCGAGAGATCGCGAGCTCGCGGGACCCGGTCCTCGCCGTCGTCGAGGTCGAGCGAGCCCAAGGGGTGCGGGCGGCGCTGAGCCCCTAGCCTCGGGAGATGAGGCTCGCTCCGTACTGCACGCCGCAACTATCGAGGACGGCCGCTCGCCTAGTAGATCGTGACCAGGCCGAACTGAATCAGCTGCGAATACCACTGGGTGCGGGTTGTGGGGTCCACGTCATTCAGGTGATCGTACGGGTTGTACGTGGCCCCCCAGCGGGTGATGATCTGCCCGTAGGTCATGCTGATCGGGCCCGCAATCCCCGAAACGATGATCTCAACCATGTACGTGCCCGCGTTCGTGTTGCCGCTGACGAGGGCGGGTAGGGTCGGGAGCGACACACTCGCGAAGG
>VBLS01000082.1 GCA_005878635.1 Methanobacteriota archaeon
GCCGTTCGTCCCGCTCCTTCTTCCCTTCGATCCCCTTGGCCCGTTCGCCATCCACGACTCCGAGGACCCCGCGACCCCGGGGCGTTTTCGCGACGATCACGTCGACCGGATTGGCCGTCGCGGCGAAAACGGTCACGATCTCCGGCACGTCCCGGACGGCCCGGAGGACGTTGATCGGAAAGGCGTCCCGGAGGAAGACGATGAAGAAGTGGCCCGCGCCCACCGCGAGCGCGTTCTTCGCGGCGAGGGCCTTGAGGTCGTCCGCATTCCCTTCCACGCGGACGAGACTTGGGCCGGAGGCCTCGCAGAACGCCAGGCCGAAGTGGATTCCGGGAACCGCCCCGACGAGGGCCTCGTGGAGGTCCTCCGCGGTCTTGATGAAATGCGTCTGGCCGAGAATCACGTTCAGCGCGTCCGGGTTCTCGATCGGGACGAGTTCCGTGTCGACCGGCATCGCCGATGTATCCGCCCTTGCGAATTAAAGTCTTGTTGCGAACCCTAAGGGTAGGGTACCTGCACTCGGAAGGGCCACGGATGGGGAGCCCCGTCCGAGGCACATGACCCGGTTGCGGGGATTGTGGACGATCCTGGGCGAGGTGCCTGACGTCGAGGAACGCGACGAGCTGGCCCTCGTCGCGACGACGATCCAGGTGCACTTCGCCAACGTCAAGGCACGGGAGCGGGCCCTCGTGGAGTTCATGGCGATCCGGTTCCGCTGGCCCGCCTCTCGGACACGCCGGCGGCTCGCGGCGCTCGTCGACCTGGGGATCCTGCGATGTTCTCGGGATCTCGCCGACAACTGGACGAAGGTGTTCGAGGTGATCGACCGGCCTCATGTCCCCGCGGCCCTTGCCGTCGAGATGGGCGCCTAGTCTCAGCCGGGTTTCGTCGTCGCTTTCGTCACCCGCTCGAGGAAGCCCGCCGCACGAAGCGGTTGGTAACACAACATCAGGAAGTCCGATGCGACCAGGACGAAGATCTCCCGGGGCACTTGGGACAGGGACCGATGACGCACGGCGGCGACGGACCCGCCCGAGTGGAGTTCGAACGGGAACCCCATCCGCTGGCTCGCCGCGACGAGTCTCCGGACGGCGCTCCTCTCCTTCGTCACGAGGGTTCGATGCAGGCTCGATCCGTTCGGCTCGACGAAGGCGTAGGCGACGACCTCCGGCGGATCCGTGATTCCCGGGAGGGAGTCCTCCCGGAGGGCAAAGCCGAAGGCGAACCCCGCCCGCACATTGCGCCGGACCCGCGAGAATTCGTATCCTTCGAAGCGGCGGTTCGATCGATGCCTCCGTCGAAAGTTCTCCATGGGCCACTGGAGCGGCCGTCGGATCCGCTCGAACGTGGCGGCGATCTCCGAGCTCCGGTCAGGTTCCACGGAGACCTCGGATTCCGCGGGAAGCCATAAGCCCTGCGGGCTTCCGCCTCGTACACACGCGAGGTCTTCCGGCGCACAATCCCGCCCAAATCGATTACGATTAACTAGATATTCGACGTGGGCCTCCCTGGCGACCGCGAAGGGAAGGGAGCGTCATGGCCGCGGAACACCGATTGCCCGACACCGTGCGACCCGAGAAGTATTCGATTGAATTGCGACCGAACCTCAAAGCCTTCTCGTTCGACGGGAGCGAGTCGATTCGGATTCAGGTCGCGCGGCCGACGAAGACGATCGCGTTGAACGCGGAAGGACTCGAGGTCCGCGAGGCCACCGTCAGCTCCTCGAAGGGCGGGAGTCGTCCCGCGACCTCGATCGACTTCGATTCGAAGCGCGAGGTGCTGCAGCTGAACTTCGCCGAGTCCATCCCCTCGGGTCCCGCGACCCTGCGGCTCTCGTTCTCCGGCACGCTCAACGACGAACTCGCGGGCTTCTATCGAAGCCGGTACACGATGTCCGATGGGAAGCAAGGCTACATGGCCGCGACCCAGTTCGAATCGACGGACGCGCGTCGCGCCTTCCCCTGCTGGGACGAGCCCGGCGCCAAGGCGACCTTCGAGGTGTCCCTCGTTGTGCCGGAAGGAATGACGGCCGTATCGAACACGCCCCCAATCGACGAGAAGGATCTCGGGGACGGTACGCGCCTCGTGAGGTTCGCGGAGACCCCGCGGATGTCGACGTACCTCCTCGCCTTCGCGGTCGGCCCCCTCGATTCGATCGAGGGCAAGGCCCGGCGGGGCACGAAGCTCGGTGTGTGGGCCCTCCCCGATCGGATCGGCCACAGCCGCTGGGCCCTCGACGAAGCGATCCGCATCCTGGACTACCTGAACGACTACTATGGCATCCCGTATCCACTGGAGAAGCTCGACCATATCGCGCTCCAGGACTTCGCCGCCGGCGCGATGGAGAACTGGGGCGCGATCACGTACCGGGAGCGGATCCTGCTCTTCGACCCCGCCACCTCGTCCGCGCAGACGCGGCAGACCATCGTCGAGGTGATCGCCCACGAGACCGCCCACATGTGGTTCGGGGACCTCGTGACGATGGCGTGGTGGGACGACCTCTGGCTCAACGAGAGCTTCGCGTCGTGGATGGGGGCGAAGACGACCGGCGCCCTCCACCCGGAGTGGAAGATGTGGACGCAGTTCCTGGAGGAGGACATCGTGCGCGGGCTGGCCCTCGACGGCCTCAAAAGTTCCCATCCGATCGAGGTCCCCGTCCGGGACCCGGCGGAGATCCGGGAGATCTTCGATGACATCAGCTACAGCAAGGGCGCCTCGATCTTGCGCATGCTGGAACAGTTCCTCGGCGAGGCGACGTTCCGGCGCGGCATCCGCGACTACCTGAAGGCCCATGCCTACGGCAACGCGCGGACGGAGGACTTGTGGCGGGCCCTGACCGCCGCTTCGCGACAGCCCGTCCGGGCGCTCATGGGCTCTTGGACGCGACAGACGGGGTTCCCTCTCCTCGACGTTCAGGTGAAGAGGACCGGCGGGAGCGCTCGGGTCGGCCTCACCCAGTCCCGCTTCCTGTACAGCGACATCCTCGGACCCTCGAAGGACCGGACTCGGTGGAAGGTCCCCGTGCGGATCGCGCGGGCGGGTCAGAAGAAGCCCGTGTCCTTCCTCATGGAGAAGAAGACTGAAACGCGTCCGCTAGGCCGATCCCGCCGATCCTCCGAAAAGGATTGGATCAAGGTGAACGCCGGCCAATCGGGATTCTACCGCGTCAACTATCCCTCGGAGGAGTGGGACCGGCTTCGACGGGCGGTCGAAGCGGGCGAGCTCGGGACGGAGGATCGGAGCGGCCTGCAGAACGACGCCCACGCCCTCATGCGGGCCGGATACCTGCCCGCGACGACCCTCCTCGACCTCACGGCCGCTTACCGCGGCGAGGACGATGCAACCGCATGGAGGCTCATCGCGGAATCCCTCCATGACGTCGAGACGCTGATCTCGGACACGCGGTACCTGGAAAAATTCGACGCCTACGGGCGGGAGCTGTTCCGGCCCGCGGGCGAACGAAGCGGGTGGGATCCGAAACCGGGCGAAGGCCACCTCGACGCGCTCAAGCGGTCGACGGTCCTGAGCCGCCTCGGCCACCACTCCTACCGCCCCGTCCTCGCGGAGGCGGGCCGCCGGTTTGCGCGATACCTGAAGGACCCCGCGACCCTCCATCCGGACCTGCGCGGGGTCGTGTACAACCTGGTCGGCCAGCAGGCGGACCAGGCCACGTACGAGACGCTCTGGGAGCTTCAGCGAAAAGCGGCGCTCCAGGAGGAGCAGGTGCGGCTCCTCATGGCCCTGTCAAATCCGCGGGATGAGCGCCTCTTGCAGGAGACCCTGCGGCGTTCCCTCACGGACGCCGTCCGGTCCCAGGACGCCGTCCTCGTCATCACGAGCGTCGCGGCAAGCCGCCCGAGCGTTGGGCGGGACCTCGCGTGGTCCTTCGTCAAGGACAACTGGGACGAGCTCTACCGGCGCTACGCCGAATCCGGGTTCTTGATTCGGCGGCTCGTGCAGATCGCCCAGGAGTTTACGACGCCGGAAGCTGTGAAGGACGTCGAACGATTCTTCCGAGGCCGCGAGGCGCCGGAGGTCCGCCGG
Organism: Methanobacteriota archaeon; assembly: GCA_005878635.1. GTDB lineage: Archaea > Thermoplasmatota > Thermoplasmata > RBG-16-68-12 > RBG-16-68-12 > RBG-16-68-12. The sequence goes on from VBLS01000082.1 coordinate 4,045, forward strand.
GCCGTCCAGCAAGCGATCGAGAAGATCCGTGTCAACGCCGCGTGGTTGAAGAGCAACGGGAAAGCCCTCGAACGCTGGTTCGCGAGCCGAAGCTCTTGACGCCGGCGCGATCGAGGGAATAGGTTTTTGTTAGACGAGGCGGATGGGAACCGAACGTGCCCGGCGTCCGAGTGAACCGCAAGGTGAAGGCGGGGAAGCACGGGATCCTCGAGGTGTTCCCGGGACTCGATCGGTCGGCGGCGTTCCGCGCGATTTTCCCGGACGGCCTGCGGCAAGAGGTCCTTCGCGACTGCCGCATCGACGTCGTCCCCGAGGACATGTACATGTACATCGACGATGACAAGGGGAACGTCGTCGCCGGCCTCGGGTACCTCCAGACCGGAGAGGAGCGGATTCTGTATCTCGACGTGCTCCACGAGCTCACCCACATCCGGCAGTGGCATGCCGGTAAGGAGCTATGGGACCGCCGGTACAACTACGTCGATCGTCCGACCGAGGTCGAGGCGTACCAAGTCGCCGTCGACGAGGCGCGTCGGCTCGGCATGAGCGATCGCGAGATCGCCGACTACCTCCGGGTCGAATGGACGAGTCGCGAGGAACACGAACGCCTCTGCAAGCACGTCGGCGTCCGGAGTCCCGAGTCGCGCGCGGTGTGAGCAAAGGCCTCAAATGGCGCGCGTTCGTTCGCGCGCCGCGGGACCATGGCGACGATTGCGATTTCGGACTTCCAGAAGGTCGAGATGCGGGTCGGGAAAATCGTCGACGTCGCGGATTTCCCGGAGGCCCGCAATCCGTCGTACAGGTTGCGGATCGACTTCGGACCGCTCGGGATCAAGACGTCCTCCGCCGCTGTCCAGCGTTGGTACACGAAGGCCGATTTGCTGGGCCGGTCCGTCGTCGCGGTGACGAACTTCCCTGCCCGCCAGATCGGCCCCTTCATGTCTGAGGTCCTGTGTCTCGGGGCCGTCCAGGCGGACGGCCGCGTCGTGCTGGTTCGTCCCGACGTCGAGGGGGAATTGGGTGCTCGGATCGCTTGAGCGCGGGAGGGAATTCCTCGTCCGGGCCTGCGGCATCCTCCTCCACGGCGACGCGGTCCTCGTCCAAGAGGGAGCCGGGCCGACCGGTCCCGCCTTGGCGCTCCCCGGCGGACACCTGGAATTCGGGGAGACCCTGACCGCCTGCATGGCGCGCGAGTTCGACGAGGAGAGCGGGCTGAACGTCGAGGTGGAAAAACTGGTCTATGTCCACGAGAACTTCTACACCTTGAAGGGCTTGAGGACCCACGAGATCGGATTCTATTTCCTCGTGGACCTCAACTCCGCGTTCCCAACGCCGGATGGGGAAGGGCGCATCCCGAGTCGGGAGGATCACCTCCGGCTGCGCCTGCTCCCGCTCAAGTCCCTCCCGAGCTCGGGCTTGATGCCGTCCTTCTTGCGGGACCAGTTGCCGCGGGACGCCGTCGATCGCTTCGCGCACCCGACCCGACATCTGGTCTCGCGGGAATGGTGACGATGCCGATCCGGATTCGCCGCCTTCGGTTCTCCGACTACGATGACCTGATTGCGTTGTTGAAAATCAGCGGGATGGAGCCGCGGACCCGAGGGCGGGAGAGCCGCGCCGCGATCGCGTCCCAACTCCGGATCTCCCGCAACCGGTACTTGGGCGCCTTCGACGGAGGGCGATTGGTGGGAGTCGTCCTCGGAACTCACGATGGCCGGAAGGGCTGGATCAACCGCCTCGCGGTTCATCCGGACTATCGGCGGACGCATATCGCGAGCCGCCTCGTGCGAACGTGTGAACGTGGCCTAGGGGAGCAAGGAATCCAGATATTCGCGGCGCTGATCGAGCCGCATAACGCCGCGTCGAAGGCCCTCTTCCGGTCCCTCGGATACGAGAATCAGCCGATGTTGTACGTCCGCCGGAAGTCGCACCCTGGCGTCTAGGGGATGACCTTCAGTTCCTTGCCGATCTTCTCGTACGCCCGGAGGGCGTCGTCCAGATCCGCTCGCTTCAGACCCGCGTTCACGATGTTCCGGATGCGGGCGCGGTCTTTCGCGACCATCGGGAAGACGATGGGAAGGGCGAAGACGCCCTCCTCGAACAGTCGGTTGCTGAAACGCTTCGCGATCGCGGAATCGCCGAGCATCACGGGCGTGATCGGCGTGGCGCTCTTGCCGATGTCGAACCCGAGCGACACGAGTTGTTTCTTGAAATATTTCGTGTTCGACCAGAGCTTCTTCACGTGCCGCGGCTCCGTCTCGAGGACGTCGATCGCCGCGGTACATGCGGCCGCGACGGCTGGCGGATGGGACCCGCTCAGGAGCCAGGTCCTCGACTTGTTGAGGGCGTAGTTCCGAAGGTCGTTGGAGCCTGCCACGTAGCCTCCCACGACACCGAGCGCCTTCGAGAACGTCCCGAGTTCGACCTGGATTTTCTCCTCGACGTGGAAGTGCGAGGCGACGCCGCGCCCTCCGTCTCCCAGGACGCCCTCGCCGTGCGCGTCGTCGATGTATACCATCGCGCCGAACGCCTCGCTCAGATTGGCGATCTGGTCGACCGGCGCGATGTCGCCGTCCATCGAGAAGACTCCGTCGCTGATCACGAGGATCTTCTTCGCCCAGCCGTCGGCCTCCTTGAGCGCCCGTTCGAGGTCGCCCATGTCCGAGTGGCGGTAGATGATCCGCTGCGCCTTCGTGAGCCGGACGCCGTCGATGATACTGCCGTGGTTGAGCTCGTCCGTCAGGACCGCGTCGCCCTCCCCCGCGAGCTGCGGGATGAGGCCCGCGTTCCCGGCGAAGCCGCTCATGTAGAACAGGGCGGCCTCGCGGCGCTTGAAGCGGGCGATCCGCCGCTCCAGCTCCTCGTCCAGGTCCATGTTCCCCGCGATCGGGCGCACGCTGCCGCTGCCCGCCCCGTGGGTCTTGATGGCCTCCCGCGCGGCCCGTTTGACCTTCGGATGGTTCGAGAGGTTCAGGTAGTTGTTCGAGCAGAGCATGATCACGGTCTTGCCGTCGACCTGGCTCCGGGGCGCCGACGGTCCCTGCAGGACGCGGAGCTTCCAGTCCAGACTCTGCGCGACCAGGTTCTCGTACTCCGCCCGCATCCAGGAGGTCGGATCCCGCGAGGCCATCGTCACGCCTCCATCGGGAACGCGACCTTCCCGCAGTCGCCGCTGCGCATCACGTTCATCGCCTCGTCGTATCGGTCGAGCGAGAACTTGTGGGTCAGGAGCGGACGGAGGTTCAGGTTCCCGCTCCGGAGGAGTCCGCCCATCTGGTACCAGGTCTTGTACATGAGCCGGCCGTGGATGCCGTGCATCGACACTCCCTTCGTGACCATCTCGGACAGGTCGAACGTCACAGGTTTCGTGTAGAAGCCGAGGATGTGGATCCCCCCGGCGGGGCGGACGACCGACAGGGCCTCCTTCAACGCCTCCTCGCTCCCCGAGAACTCGAGGGCTTCGTCGACCCCCTCGTCCGACGTGAGGTCCATGATCTCCTCGATGAGGCGCGGCCCGGACCGAAGGACCGAGTGCGCGCCGACCGTCTTCGCCAGGTTCATCCGATACTGGTTTCGGTGGCCGACCGCGATCACGCGGCGGGCTCCCATCGCGCGGCACAGGGCGACCGCCATCAGGCCGATCGGGCCGAGGCCGAAGATCGCCACGGTCTTTCCCGGGACGTTGGCGTTGGTCGTCGTGTAGACCGCGTTGCCGAGCGGGTCTTGCATCGTCGCGAGCTCCGGCGGAAGGTCCGGATCGTTCACGATGACGTTCGAGGCAGGGACCTTCAGGTATTGCGCGAACGCTCCGTCCCGGTCGATCCCGACGATCGAGACGGACTTGCAGACGTGCGCGTTCCCCGTCCGGCACATGTAGCAGGTGCCGTCGGCGATGTGCCCCTCCGCGCTCACGTATTCGCCCTTGCGGAGGTTGGTCACCTCCGCCCCGAGGCGCTCGATGTGCCCCGAGAACTCGTGGCCCTGGATCAGCGGGACCTTGATGCGGTTCTGGGCCCACGCGTCCCAATCGTAGATGTGGACGTCCGTGCCGCAGATCGACGAGACCGCGACGCGGATGAGGACCTCATCGGCCCGGAGGTTGGGGACCGGGACGGTTTTGACTTCCGTATTCTTCGGCGCCGCCTTGAGCTTCACCGCAGCCTTCATCATCGACGTCATCTAGAAATTCCCCCGAGCGGACTCGCTCATGGTCCCAGGGTATTTCAACTTTCTATTCCTCTGCGAGGAGCGGTTGCTCATCCTTGGATCGGATGGAGTTTCGAAGTTCGATATCCAACGACGACGAAGAGGTACTCGCGGCGCACGAACTCCTGGTCGAGCTCCGGATCGCCCGTGTCGACGCGGAGGACCGGCGTCGCCGCCAATTTTCCTGGCGTCGCGACGACGATCACATTCCTGGCGCCGATCCGTCTCAGGACGGCTGGGCTCACCTGGAGGTTGCCTCGGCCCAAGATGAATCCTTGTGCGCCGATTGGGCTGACCACGAGCGTCGCCTTCGGATGTTGATCGAGCAACTCGAGGATTTTCGTTTCGTTCACGTCGGGGGCAATCGTCTTGCGCGCGAGGAGGGCGTCGACACCGAGCAAGGTCTTCTCGATTCCCAAGGAAGATGCAACGCCCTGGAGCGTCGAGCCCGGTCCGAGGAGGAACAACGTGTCCGGATTTTCGGAGAACAATTCCGAAAAGTGTTCCGCGAGTTCGGCCCGCACAGACTCCTCGCTCAGTTCTTCGACCATCAATTTCCCCGCGGAGACGAGGTGCGGCTCCACGAGGGTCTTGGCCGTCGCGAACAAGTGGACCCGCCATTCGCCCTCCCGATACGCGTCCTCATCGAGGTCCAGGATTTCGGCGGTCCCGATGCGAAGCTCGGATCGTAAGTATGCCGCAAGGAGGCGTGCGGCGGCGGAAGGCGAGACCGCGAACAGCCCCGAGTACATCTTGACTCCCGCGGGGATTCCTAGGATGGGAACCCGGTTCTGCACCGCGGACGCGACGTCTCGAGCGGTTCCGTCGCCTCCGCAGAACATCATCAGATCGGCCCCGTGGATCATCGCATTTTCCACGGTGCGCACCGTGTCGCCCGCCGTGGTCGTCGGCTGAGGCTTGTAGACGACATCGATGCGGGTGCCGGGGATGCCGGCGGATCGGAGGGGGATCTCTCCCATGGGGTCGCCCCCCGCGAGCCACATGACGTCGAGGGCGGGGTCCTCCCGCGAAAGGCGGGCAAACGCCTCGGAGAAGGCGCGGGCTCGGTCGCCGGCCACGGGCTGGGCGCCGGCGGCCCGGGCTTGCTCCACCACCCCGTCCGTCCCCTTCAGCCCCACGCGGCCGCCCATGCCCGCGATGGGATTGACGACGAAGCCGATGCGACGCAACGGCCACAAGACCGGTCCGGAGGTATTTCGGCCTTCCGCGGTCCCGTCAGCCCTTCGTCGGCCGGTCCTTCCTCGAGGGCCCGCGCCTCCAGGCCCGCGCCAATTCGGCGGGAGGCGAGACGACGGCCAAGTGGGCGAGGTAGCCGGCCGCCGCGAGGGGGATCATCGGCCACAGGGACGGCGCAAGCGCGACCGCCGTCGAGAGGCCCGCGGCGATCCCGAGCTGGATGACCTGGAGTTCGCCTCGGGTCACCGACTTCAGATCCGTCGGCTGAATTCGCAGGTGGATCCAAACCGCGGGCGCGGTGAACAGAGCGCCGAGGATGAACTCCTGGCGCACCGCGAGCGCGAGGGCCGCGTACAGGATCGCCGCGATCGCGGTCATCCCGGCGGCGTACCGCTTCGCATTACGAAATCCGAGGGCCACGACGCTCGTCCGCTTCTGCGGCAGAGCGCGCGCATCCATCTGCGCATCGAGGTAGTGATGCACGATCAGCATGCCCATGCAGACCAGGGCGTGCGCGGATAAGGCGAGGACCGCGACGATCGAAAGCTGTCGCGTCTGGATCGCATAGGCTCCGAGTCCGGAGAGGAGCACGCCAGGAAAACCTCCGACCCATTCGCCGGCGAACGGTCGATACGCGGTCGCGATTGGAGGGACCGTGTACGCCACTCCCAAGATGTAGCCCGCGAGGACGAGGATCGCGAGCCAGGCCGCCCTCGCCACGACGACCCAGATCGTCAGGGCAGCGATGGCCGCGCTCGAGGCGGCGAAGATCAACCAAAGATCGCCCTCACCCAGGAGGGAGAGGTTTCGGACGTGACTCCCTCCGGACAACGCCCGAGGCCCGTCGATCCGATCCGTTCCGCTTCGCCAGTCGTAGATCTCGTTGATCGCATGAGTCGCCCATCCTTGGATTAGGCCGCCGAGGCCCAGTGCAACGGCGAACCACAAGAGGTCGAACCCTCCGAGATCCGCGGACGCAACCGCCGTCCCGAGGACGACGGCGGTGTACGACCAGAGGAGGACGGGGATCAGGCGGAACTCGAGGAACCAGCCTTTCGCGGTCCGCGACCAGTCCCGTCCTCCTCCGAAGAGGCCCACGATTTTGACTATTTCGATAGTAATATTAGAACGTTCGGCCATCGCCTGTTCGATGCGTGTCCCGAAGGCTACTTTATTGCCAAACGGATGGGGTCGCGCCTCCATGGACCGGCGGTTGTGGTACCTCATCGCGGGAACCCGCGGCGGGATCAACCGCGCCCGGATCCTGTGGAGCCTCCACGAGCGGCCGTACAACGCGAACGACCTGGC
>VBLS01000083.1 GCA_005878635.1 Methanobacteriota archaeon
GACTTCGTTGCTCACGCATTCGAGCGTGACGATTTCGTCGGCGTGGTCGGAATCTGACGGATCGGATCGAGCCAGCAGTTGAGGATAGTCGTACGTCGCAGGGGTCGCCACGAGGCCCTCGATCGAGAGCCGCCAAGAACCCTCATCGACGGCCGGATCGATCACGTTCTTCGTCACGACGTAGAATTCGGAGGTCGGCGTCCGTTCCTTCAGGAACATTTCGCCGATGGACGCGAAGACGAGGCGGCCTTTCTTCTCGGCAAGGCTGGCGAGCCCGTAGACGGCGAGGACCGCGAGGACGATCGCGCCGACGCTCCCGACGAGGAACTGACGGCGGCTCAGGCTGAATCCCTCCGGATATCGCGCGGAGACGT
>VBLS01000084.1 GCA_005878635.1 Methanobacteriota archaeon
GTGAGTCCGTAAATTCCGGGAAGGACGAGGAAGACGAGGACGGCGGCGACGAGGCCGAGCACCTTCGCGCCTTCCCCGAGGGCTCGGATGGCGAAGGATTCGAGCTCGCCGGGGATTCGATAGACGACGAATTCCTCCGCGACCTCCGGCAGGAACACGCCGAGGCCGAGCCATCGCAGGACGAAGGTGACCGCGAGTCCGCTCCCGCCGGCCAAGGCTCCGGCCCCGAACCGGATCCACGGAAGGCCCCGGATCGTTCGGGAAATCGTCTTCCACAAGGGACGCACGCGGACCGAACGCCCGGTGCGTCGCTTGAACCTATGCCAGCGTCGTGAATTGCGACCAATTCTTTATCTAGGCCAAGGTTCGTCCTCGAGGGAGAGCATGCCCGCGCCGTCCAGTTCCCAGATACGGGTGGGCCCGCGTCTCGCCTTCACCGTCCTCTGGACGGTCGTCTCGGTCATCGGCCTTGGCCTCGGACTCCTCGTCGGGGTTCCGGGCCTCGCCGATTTGGTCCAGCGGGGGTCCGCTTCGACGACCGAGGCCAAGACGTTGGTCGTCGCCGTCGCGGTCGGCATGTTCCTGACCGGCGCGTACGGGATCATGGCGAGCCATCGGAATCTGAAGCATTCCGTGGACTTGATCGCGGAAGTCGATCGCGCGAGAACGGAGACGCTGGTCCGGGAATCGTCTCGATTCATGCAGCCGCCGCCGAAGTAGGCCGCGCGGGGCTCCTACAGCGCGTCGTCGAAGACCCTAGGGATTCAGCAGCCCTTCGGTCAGACGCAGGTAGAGGAACACCGGCTCCCCGAGTTGGGCGACCTGCCGCCCTTTTTCCGTCAGCGAGTATTCGACGCCGGGAGGCCGCGTGTCGAGGACCGACCTTCGCACGAAGCCGAGCCGTTCGAGCCGCGCGAGCTTGACCGAAAGGACGCGGGCGCTGATGTCGCGGAAGGCCTTCTTGATTTCCTGAAAACGACTCGCACCTTCCGTGAACAGGAACGTCAAGATTTCGACGGACCACTTGCTGAACACCGTGCGCGCGATGCGAATGTTGAGTCGGGCGTCACTCGCCGTCATCGATTGCGTGCCGCTCCGCTCAACGATCTCGCGGGTGAATTGGGAAGATTGTTCTGCGAATTCCCCGAATCGCGCGAGGATATGGGGATTGACCGTCAGTCGAGGGGATTCCGGCGGACTCTCTCCGTCGGAGCGCTTCCTCGCTCGGCGTTTTCGCGACTTCTCCTTCGCCGAAGGTCCGGAGCGCTCCATGGATCGTCCCCGTCGGTCGAGGGCGAGACCGACGGCTCGGAGTGTAGGCTGCTCCCTGGGGAAGAAACTATTCCCATGGTTACTGAATTGTAACTTACTCACGACGGCCCCACTACTCAATTGACTTTCCGAAGTACCATCTCGGAAATGGATGCGACGCGTTCCCGTTTTTTCGGTGGGATTTGCGTCGGTCAGGCTTCTCGCCTCCGTGGCGACCTTCGCGGTCGTCGGGTCAGCGAGCGACGCCGGGTCTACGGCCCTCAACGGAGTGCTCGTCGATCATCGGTGGCTTGCCGCGGCCGGATAACGATTACCCTCTTCCTGCGCGGGGGCCGCCGCTCTCATCGACCCCCGCCTCTTTTCTTTTTTCCCGGCCTGAATTGCTAAGGCGAGCGCCTCAAATATCCGGCCGTCTGCCATGCAGGGTTCGGGAACGGGCATGACCGCCGAACAACAGAAGATCCGGGCCGCGGAGTGGCTGTATCGTTGGAACTTGAGCAGCAGCATCATCGGGATCGTCTTCACGATCGGCACGTTCCTGGGGGTGTTCACCTTCCTGCTCGGCCCCATTTTCACGGCGCAGTTCGGGTTTTCCTCCTTGCAGACTGCGCTGGTCTTGTTCCTCCTTGTGCTCGCGGTGATCATCGGGTTCGGCCTGTACCTTGACAAGGTAATCCATTTCTGGTCCGCGCAAGCCACCGTGGCGACGACGAGAAATCCCTACTTGGTCTCGGCACTTTACCAGAAGGAGCTGCTCTCCCTGGTGTACATCCAGGTCCCGGTGTTGAAGAGCCTGCGGGCCCTCGTCGAGACGCAGATGATGGACGAATCGAAGAAGCACACGTTCCTCGCAGAGCTCGACCGCTCCCTGGCGAAAGTCGAGCAATCGATCCGAGACAAGAGCTGGCCGATCGAGCCCCACGAGAGGGTCTATTGACCGGAGCCTAGGGCTGGCCGCCGAACGACGGGACTAAGGCCTTCCCCTTTGCCTGCCATCACCATTCATGAAGAGCCGCTTTTACTACGCGGGAATCCGAGTTCGAAGTCTGAGGCGCTCGATCGCGTTCTACACGAAGGCCTTCGGCATGAAAGTGGCTGCCCAGGGCACGATGCCCCATGGCGGCAAGTACGTCCATCTCGTCACACCCGGCACCCGGATGCGACTCGAGCTGAATTGGTATCCCAAGGGAAGCCGGTTCTTCGTGCCCTATCGAAAGGGCGAAGAGCTGGACCATCTCGCATTCGTAGTGGGTGATGTCCTCGCGGCCTACCGGTCTCTCCGACGAAGCGGCGTCCGAGTGGCGGTGGATCCCAAGCACTCGAAGGGGACCGAGGTGTACGTGAAGGATCCCGACGGAATTTGGATTGAGCTGCTGGGGTAGTGCACCTTCCGAAAATTCACTTTGCCATGCCTCGCTGTTGGGCGGAAAAGGAATTCAGAGGGCAAACGAGGCCGTGCGTCTTATTTCAGCGCGAACTCTGCCTGATGCGTCTCTTCCGCGGCACCCCGGTCCATCATCCAGGAGTCGAGGTCCTCATCGACCTCATGTTTCTGCGTCTCTTTCATGTAGGATTGAGCGGCGTGCGAGGTTATGAGCCTCCGCTCTGGAATCTCAACTACGACACGGGAACTATGTAGACGACTTGTTCTCAGTCCCGTCGTGTCGCTTCGCCCGGTCCGCCGCGCGAATCCGGGGCAGCCAGTCGCCGGTCACCATGTAGACGACCCGGAGGCCGATGTTGACCGCATGGTCCGCGATCCGTTCGAAATACCGGTTCACGAGCAGGTACCGCGCTCCCGTCTCGATATTCAACTGGCCCTCGCTCATTCGACGGACGATGTCCCGGAAGTTCTCGTCGTGCAGCTGGTCGACCGCATCATCCACCTCGATGATGTTGCGGACCGTCTCGGCGTTGCGCCGGACGAACGCGTCGATTGCGGTGTCGACCATGGAGATCGTCCGATCGGCCATCTCCCGGATCCGGGCGACGTCGCCTCGCTCGACAATCTGTTTGTCGCGGAACTGGAGCGTGAGCTGAGCGAGATCTTTGCCATACCGACCGATCCGATCCAGGTCGGTCGTGATCTTGAGCGAGGTCGTAATCGTCCGGAGGTCCCGTGCGACGGGCGCGTGGAGCGCGAGCAGGTCGATGCAGGTCCGTTCGATTTCGAGTTGCAGACCGTACACCTCCTGATCCAACGTGAACACCTCGTTCGCGGTTTCCAGGTCCAACCGGGTCAGGCCATCGACGGCCTTCCTCACGGCGAGCTCGCTGAGCTCGGCGAGCGTGAGCATGTTCTCGTTCAACTTCTGCAGCCCTGTCGCCAGGGCCTTCCGTTCGGCAGCTTGCGGCACTACCCAAACCTCCCTGTGATGTAGCTTTCTGTGAGCGCCTCACGCGGCCGTTCGAAGAGCTCCCGCGTGCGGCCGACCTCGATGAGTTTCCCCAGGTACATGAAGGCGGTCGTCTCCGCGACCCTCGCGGCCTGTTGCATGTTGTGCGTCACAATCACCAGCGTGTAGTCTTTCTTCAGATCGAAGATCAGGTCCTCGATCTTCGCCGTCGCGATCGGATCGAGGGCGGAGCAAGGCTCGTCCATCAGGAGCACCTCCGGCCTCACCGCGAGCGCGCGGGCGATGCAGAGCCGCTGCTGCTGCCCGCCGGAAAGGCTGGACCCGCTCTTATCGAGCGAGTCCTTCACCTCGTCCCAGAGGGCGGCCTGCTTCAGGCTCTCCAGGACCGCCACGTCGAGTTTCTTCCGCTCCCGCACGCCGTTCAGTCGCAATCCCGCTGCAACGTTGTCGTAGATTGACATCGTCGGGAAGGGGTTCGGTTTCTGGAAGACCATCCCGATCCGCCGTCGCACGCTCACGGCAGGTTGGTCGTAGATATCCTGCCCGTCCAGCAACACCTGGCCCTCGACCTTAGCCTTGGGGATCGTCTCGTGCATGCGGTTCAGGCACCGGATCAGCGTGGACTTCCCGCATCCGGAGGGGCCGATGATGCCGCTGACCGAATGCTCCTCGAAGTCCAAGGAGATGTCCTGGATGGCGAGCTTCGGGCCATACCAGGCGGATATTTTGTCCACGTGCACCTTCGCCGGCAAGTGATCACCGCCGCACGGCCCGCAGGCGGATCACGGCGCGGGAAGCGATGCTGATGCTCAACATCAAGAGGACGAGGATGAGGGACGCGCCCCAGGCCGCGCGGTTCTCCGCGAGGGAAGGGCCCACCGCGAAGCGGTACACCTGGGTGGGCAGGGCCGCGATCGGTTGATCGAGCCCGTTGAAGAAGTCGTTGTTCCACGCGGCCGTCATGATCAGCGGGGCCGTTTCCCCTCCGACGCGGGCGATGCCGAGGAGGGCCCCAGTGACGAGCGCGCTCGCGCACGACGGGAGGACGACCCGAAGGATCGTCCGGTATCGGGGGATTCCCAGGGCGAGCGCGGCCTCTCTCGCAGACGTCGGCACGAGTCGCAGCGCCTCCTCCGACGTCCGGGCTACGATCGGGATCATGATCGTGGCGAGCGCGATGACCGCGGAGATCACGCTGAAGACGAGGGGCGGCGGGAAGAAGCCTAGGAGGGACAGCTCGAAGATGAAGGAGTAGGCGAAGATGCCGACGACGATCGAGGGCGTCTGGGTCATCACGTCCACGAAGAGGCGGACGATCCCCCCGAGCCGATGCTTCCCGTACTCGGAGAGGTAAATGCCTGTCAGGATGCCGACGGGGAGCGCAACGAGCGCCGTGAGGCCGATCAGGATCACCGTGCCCTGGATCGCATTCGCGATCCCGCCCATCAGGGACGACTGGGTCAGGAACGTCGGGGTGAGGGCTGGCGCGCCGCGGACCAACGCCTCGAAGAGGATGCTCCCCAGTGGGAGGAGGGCGAGCGCGACGCACAGCAAGGTCGCGCCGCTCATGATGACATCGAACCAGCGACGCCGGGTGTCGCGATCGAACAGGAACCTCATTCCGCCCCCTCCCCCACCCGCAGGAACCGGCCGACCATGAGCCGTGCGAAAAGGTTGATGAACAGGGACACCAGCATGAGGACAAGGCCCAGTTGGATGAGCGCGCCGAGTTCCAGCGGCGGGACGGCGTCGAGCCATCGACTCGCGATCTGACTGGCGATCGTCTGCCCCGGTTCGAAGAGTGAGCCGAAGAAGGCGGCCCGGTTGCCGATCGTCATCGTCACGGCCATCGTCTCGCCGACGGCGCGACCGAGTCCCAGGATGGCGGCGCCGAAGATTCCCGCCCGGGCATACCGCAGAACGCCCAGGCGGGTCGTCTCCCACCGCGTCGCGCCGAGGCTGAGGGCCGCCTCCCGTTGACTGTCGGGGACGGCGAGGAGGGCCTCCCGCGAAACGGCCGAGATCGTGGGGATGATCATGATGGCGAGGATGACGCCGGCCGTGAAGACGTCCGAGCCGATCGGATGTCCCTGGAACAGGGGAAGGAACCCGAGGACCGCTTGGACGCCCGGTTCGATGTAGACGCGCATCGCCGGGCCGAGGATGAAGATGCCCCAGAGCCCGTAGACGACCGACGGGACTGCGGCGAGCAGCTCGACGATGAACGTCAGAGGGATCCGCAGCCAGGCCGGCGAAAGCTCGGACAGGAAGATGGCGATCCCGAGGCTGACCGGGACCCCGAGGAGGAGGGCAAGCGCCGAAGTCACCAGCATCCCATAGATGAAAGGGGCGGCTCCAAAGCGCTGCGAGACCGAATCCCACACGCTGCCCGACAAGAAGCCGAGGCCATAGGTGCGGATGGACTCCGCCGCCGCCAGATACAGGATGACCGTGATGAGGACGAGGAGCCCGACGACGGCGAGGGCGATGAATGTGGAGAGGCCCTCAAAAGCAAGATCCCCCGGGGTCGCCCGTAGGCGGAGTCGCGTCCGGCCCCGGAGGGTTTCGAAGACGTGCATGGGCCGTTCGAGGGGCGAACCCCTCCCTAGCTATGTAGCGTTTGCCCGTTGAACGTAATGCTCCGGATGGCTCCTTCGTCCAACGTCACGAGTCCCGCCGCCAGCTTCGGGTAGGAGAGCGCCTCACTCAGATCCTGACCGCCGTGGACGGCCCACCACAAGAAGTCGACCAGGGCTTGGGCCTTCGTCTGGTTCAGCGTGGTGAGGACGTTCAGCTCCTTGTAGACCAGGAGGTACGTCAAGGTCGCGATCGGGTAGCTCGTGGACCCTGGCTGATCCAGGATCGACACGTTGGCCCAGTCGCCTCCGGGGCTCGGCGGACTCGCCAAGGCCGCCGCGGCGGCCGCGGTCGTCGCGAGGGTCGGCGCCACCCACTGGCCATCGTGGTTCTTGATCTGGGCGACTTTCATATTGTTCTGGACGGTATAAGCGAGCTCGACGTAACCAATCGCGTCGGGCGTTGTCTGAATCTTGCCCGCGACGCCGGCGTTGCCCTGAGCCCCGATGCCCACGGGCCAATTGATCGCCTTGCCCACGAGGGACGCGTTCCACCACGGATTCGCCAGGTGGAGATAGCTCGTGAACACGAACGTCGTGCCGCTGCTGTCGGACCGGTGGACCACCTGGATCGACCGCGCGGGGAGCGTGATGCCCGTGTTGTCCGCACTGATGTTCGGCGAGTTCCACTGGGTGATCGTCCCCCGGAAGATTTCGGCCAAGGTGTAACCGCTCAGCTTGATCCCGGTCGAGAATTCCACGACGTTGTATGAGGCCGTGACGGCCCCGATGGTCTCCGGAATGTGCAGGAGGTTCGGCGCGCCAGCCCTCTCTGAAGGCTTTAACGGCGCATCGGTCCCTGCAAAATCCACCGTCTTCGAGGTGATCTGCGTGATCCCGGCGCCGCTGCCGACGCAGTTGTAGTTGACCGTCACCTGGGGCCCAGGCGTCGTCGGCGCCCTAGTCACGTTCACATATTCACTCGACCACGCGGTGATCAGAGGGCACGGGAAGGTCGCTCCGGCGCCATTGAGGGCAATCTTCGCCTTCGGACTGTTGGATGGGAACAGCCACCCGGCGTAGACGGCGACCGCGATCAGGGCGACCGCGATGAGGAGGACCGCCACGACGATGAGGAGCCGGCTCCGACCGGGCCGGCCCCGCTGGAGCTTCTCCATCTCTTCGGTTGTTGCCATAGGTCTCTCTCCAATTCCCCTAGGATTCTGAGTTACCTTGGGATGCTTGGAAACCCCGTCGGTCTATGACGCTTGGCACCGGAGTCCTCCCTGACAACCGATGTCGAAGGAGGCACTATATAGATTATGGTGTCAAACGTTTAAGCTATATAGGGCTTCGGTGTAGTCGGGAACGTGGAGTGAGGAAAGTGGAAGGCCGTAAGCTTCAGTTGACTGGCGGTTCGACGTTCGTCGTCTCCTTGCCGAAGCGATGGGTCACGGACGCCGGGCTCAAGGCCGGGGACACCGTGTTCCTGGAGCCCCAGGTGGACGGCGCGGTCCAGATCCGGGCCCGGCCGATGGAGAGGCCGCTGGCGCGACGTCGGGTCTTCGAAGAGAAAGGGGCGGAGCGACGCGACCATCTCCTCCGCAAGTTGATCGGGGCGTACATCGCGGGCTTCGGATACATCGAGATCCGCTTCAAGCCCGAGGCCGGCCCCTTCGTCCGCCGCGTGGCGAGGGACTTCAGCCGCATGGTCATCGGCCCCGAGGTCATTGAGGAAACCCGGAATTCCGTCGTGATTCAGGACCTGTCCGATACCGCGGAGCTCAGCCCGGAGAAGTGCCTGCGGCGGATGCACCTCACGGTGCGGGCGATGCACGAGGACGCCTTGGCGGCGCTGCGCTCACGCGACGACACGCTCGCCCGGGACGTCGCCCAGCGAGACCAAGACGTGGACCGCCTCTACTGGATGGTCGCGAAGCAGTACAACTTGGCCCACACCGCAGGGGCTGCCCCGCGGAACGCCGGCGAGAAGACGGAGTTGCACAACTACCGACTCATCGCGAAGCTCTTCGAGCGCATCGGGGATCACGCCGAACGGATCGCCCGAACCTATCCGGTTTTCGCCGAGCACGGCCTCGAGCCGAGGCTGCTCAAGGAATTGGACGCCGCCCGCGATTCCGCGATCGCGATTCTCGACAAGGCGTTCTTCGCGCTCCTCACCGCGGACATCGACTCGGCGAACGAGGCGGTCGATGACCTCGATCGCCACCAGAAACTGATCGACGGATTGTCCCACCACGTCGCCTCGAAGAAGGGGGAGGAGCTCCTCGCGCTCGCCGCGATCGTCGACAGCCTCGCGAGGTCCGCCAATTACGCGACCGACATCGCGGAGATCGCGATCGATTACGCCGTATCGAAAGGTGCGGAAACTCCGTAGACCTACGGAAACTCCGGGGGAAGGGTATGTGGCCGACGCGTGTGTGGACGGATCCGATGACAGAAACGAAGAAGGAAGTATCGCCGCAAAAGGCCGCAGCGCTCGTCCGCGAATTCTACGATTCCCTGTCCCGCGGCCGGATGGTGGATGCCCTGAACCTGGTCGCGACGGATGCGGTCTTCCGGGACGAGGCGGGTAAAGAATCCCGTGGCATCATCGCGGTGGCCCGGTCCCTGCTCCCCTACCGGGAGCCGGACGGGATCACCGTGGAAAAGGTCGAGTCGGAAGGTCCGGACGTCCATGTCCTGTTCCGGACGAAGAAGAAGCCGCGAGGATATCGCAGCTTGATTTCGGTGGAGCGAGGGCGGATTCGTTCCGTGAGCGTCGAGCGGACTTCCTGATCCAGGACGCCGGACGGGCCAACCTGGATCTCCCCGGTCCCTCTCCGACACCATCGTACGCGTTGGAAAGGTAGAAGGGCCGCGGGGCGTTCGCGCGATGCCTTGGGCTCTTCGTCGGGGTTGCTTGCGGAACGACGACTCGGGCTCGCCATCGGCGGGCTCTTCGCCCTCCCGATCGGCCTGCTCTCGGGCTTCACGGGCGTCGGCGGCGGGGAATATCGAGCGCCCGTCCTCTTGGCCCTCCTCGGACGGGTCCGTTGGACCATCGCCGCGAACCTGTTCATCGGGCTGTCCGTCGGGCTATTCAACGTCATTTTCCGCCAGGCCTGGACCCTCCCCGTCGAATACCTGGGCCTGGCCCTCCTCTTGATCCCCTCGAGCCTGCCCGGGGCCTACGTCGGGGCACGCATCACGAAGCGCCTCTCGACGTCGGTCCTCAAGGGCCTCCTCGCGGGCCTCTTGATCGCCACGGGCCTTCGACTCATTCTGTTCGAGGTCCGGACGGGCGGCTCGCTGTCCTTCGATCTGCCCTCCATCGTCCTCGCCCTCGTCCTCGGCTTCGCCCTCGGGATTGTGTCCGGGCTCCTCGGGGTGGCCGGCGGGGAATACCGCATTCCGGCCCTGATCTTCCTCCTCGGAGTCCCGACGGTCTTCGCGGGGACCATCAGCTCGTTGGCCTCGATCCCGGTCCAGTTGACGGGATGGCTGGAACACCGCAAGTTGGGCCATGGGGGACCAACCACGTTTCGCCTCGGCGCCGTCATGGGGATCGCCTCCCTCATCGGCGTCGCCCTGGGCGTCGTGTTCCTCGGCCGCTCGACCCAGGCCCTCGTGACTCAAATCCTCGGCGTCGCGATGGTCCTCGCCGCGATCCGGATCGTATGGGACATCCGGCACCCGCACCCCTCCGAGGTCCTCGGGACGCCGGAGCGGGCCTGAAATCAAAACGCGAACAATAAATCGAGAATTGGGGATATAAACGATTATGATGTGATTATCACCAACCTGCTTCACGTTGTCGCCGACCTTAGTCGCGGACATTGAAGGTCCCCGTCTTGTTCGGAGGAGCGTTCGACCGGTGGCGCCTATGGCGGACCACAACACGCGAACCGTAGACGGATCAGGGAATGGCGGGACCGTCCTCGATTCCGAGGCCGATCTCGATCGCGGACCGCGGGAGCTGCGAGCGAGCCGTTGCCACCAATGTCACTTCCCTTGGAGCCTCCATGGGAAGCGGTACGACCGCGAGGAGCGCGCGTTCGTCCGCGTCTGCTCGGAGTATCCGGCGCGTCCCGTCCGGAGCATTCAGGACTGTATCGTGCCGTGACTCGCGGCCCGGTATCCATCGGGATCCTGAATCGCGGGCCCAATCAGTAGCGACTTTCGGTAGCGGCTGGTTCCCTTCACCCTGATGCGCATACGCTTATACCGGCTCCATCGGTTCGCGGACCCGCGTTGGGTCCGTGGGGTAGCTTGGTCTATCCTTGGTGGTTCGGGACCACTAGACTCCGGTTCAAATCCGGACGGACCCATTCTAATGGAATCCGGACGGACCCATTCTGATGGGAAACTGGGGGGCGGAGCTCAGCCAGTCACTCTCTCCCGCGGAACGAAGACAATTTGTTCGTTCGAAATCGCCCGCGATCCGTGGGTTCTAAGATCGCGCTGGGGCCGCGAGTGCCGCGATCCCCTCGAGGGGAATCGGAAAGTTGGAGACCCTATACTTCAGCTCGTACTCGAGTTCGTAGAGGGCCTTCTCCATCGCCCAACCGCGGATCATGCGCCGCGCCCCAATCGCTTCCAAATCATGATACAACGCAGAACGGGTGAGGTAGGCCCTCGTGAAGCGTTCGACCATCCCCTCTTCCCACGCCGTCAGTTCTTCCGACATCGATTCTGCCGGGACCGGGTGCGACGTTGGTTCCAGAGGCGGATCGTGATTTGAGCCGTCGCTTCCGAAATCACGGATGACATAGTGCCGGACATAGGCAAAGGATCGGACGAGGCTCCCGACGTCGCGGAGCGGGGGCAGTTTCCTTCCCCGTTCTACCGGTGTCCGGTCGGGTTCGCCCTCGAAGTCGACGAAAAGAAGGGCGCCGTCCGAACGTCGCCGGAGCACCTGAGCCAAATGCAGATCGGAATGAAGGACGCTTTTCACCCCGCCCACGCTTGCCTCGAGACCCCGCAGCGCTCCCTCGATGCGCGGACGAAGGTCGAGCAGATGGGCCCGCGCCCGACGGGCCGATTCCGCGATTGTCGGGTCCTCTGAATGAGCGAGGTGACCGAGTCGCCGAAGGGCCGATCCGAGGGATCGGGTCGCCGACTTGAATACGTCTCGGAAATCTTCCTCGGTGAACGGCTCAGGTTGCCAAAGTCCCGGATGGTGGTCGATGAGGGCCTCATGAAGCGCAGCCGTGGCCTCGCCGAGTTCGGAGGCGAGATTGAGACCGGCGGCCGAAACATCCTCGCGAGGGTCGGCCTCCCGACCCAAGGACTTCCGCCATCCGTCGCAAAACCAGGTGAAGAGGTCGATCGCATCCACATGCTCGGTCGCGATCCCTACCACCAGGCGGTCCTTTCCCTGCCCGAGTGCGATATCACCGAGGTGTCGAGCCACATGGGGAAAGTTGCGGGCACGCAACCGAGCCAGGATTTCGGGTTCCCGATTTCCGGCGTCGAGGAACTTGTACGATTTCAGGACGACGTCTCCCGAACCCGTCGCGATCCGGAGGACAACGTTCGAGGTGTCTCCGCCCAGGATCGGGGTGGCCCCTCGAAAAGCGCCGATGCCATCCCCATGGAAGGTCAAGGAATCTCCGGATCCGGTCCGGAGTTTCGCTCCTCGCCGAAACGCGTCCACCACGAATCGCGCGTAGACCTCTCGACGCTCGGCCTCCATCACGTAGATGGTACTCGCGCCACCTTCGAGGGCGACGGCTTCACGATCGAATCGGGCCCGGGCGATCGAAAGTGGGAGATGGATGGGGCGCGCGCCTGCGCCCGGATCCGTCGCAAGAAGGAGGAAGAAGACGATGGCCTCGGTTCCCGATTCCGACAGGATCGCACGATCCTTTACATCGAGTCGCGTCGTCATGCGGATGGAGTCACCGCACCACCGAAGCGACCCAAGCCAGGTCCTCAGGGGGCGGGACGTTCGGAGCGCCCGATCGGTGACATCGATCGCGTCGTCGAATCGCGAGGGCATCACGTCAGCGAC
>VBLS01000225.1 GCA_005878635.1 Methanobacteriota archaeon
GAGCTGCGTCATGTACGTCGCCGGTCCGTACACGTCAGCCTGGTTCTTGTTCTCCATGAGGACGACGACGACCTGATCGAAATTGTTCGAGGCTTCGGGATGGAGGGTTCCGCCTCCGACCGGACTGGAGGGATCTCCGAATCGAAGGAGGCCCGCAACCGCGACGGCCCCGATGCAAAGGAGAGCGGCGATCAGGACGACGCCGATCGATCGTCTGCTTCTCCCGGAAAATCCGATGAGGAACGGGAGGAATTGAAGGCGACCTCGGGCGTGAATGAAGAACACCAGCGGGGACCGAACGCCGGCGTACCTGGGCGGATGCTATAAGCAGATGATGACTTGCCTATCGTTCTTTGGTTACTGATAGGGAAAACGGGATGCCGCAACTGGAAGCCGGTGTTCTTCAGGCAGCATCGGAGCGCAGAATCTCACGCGATTGGCGGGCGTGGCGGAAAGACTTCGATTTTCGACTCGACCGAGGACCTTTCAGCGAAATCGAATCGCACAGAATTAGGATTGTTCTCTTGAAAAGGTCCCTTGTAGGGAGGTCATCTAGATGCCGTCCAACGGCACCTCGCGATCGATCCCGCGGAGGAACGACGAACGAGCGAGGATGTACACGGAGAGGAGCGAATAAAGGATGAGGCCGAACCATCCGTAGCTCAGGAGGAGGATCGCCGTCGTGTTGGCGATATAGTAGGTCGACAGGAACCCGTCGGATCCCGGGAGCAGGATCGCTCCGATGGCGACGTAGAGGCACGCGACGATGGACGGACCGATCAAGGGGACGATGGACAGCGGCGCGGAGTCCTCCGACTCTCCTCCCGCAACGGGAAGACCGACGTTCGCGAGGGACATCCCAATCCTTTCGCGGGCCCTCGCGACCCGATCGATCGCCGCAGAATAGTTGCCCGTGTCGAGCAAGGCGACGCCTTCGGCCGCGGTCAGTTCGGCGGCGTGCACCTGTTGCGTCGCGGCCTTCGTGTGTTCGATCTCGACGAGGACGCTTTGCAAGTCCTGCGCGATGTGTTCGACGAGCGAGGACTCGAGTGTGTCCTTGAGCTGTTCGACGACGCGGACTCGATATACGAGGTCTCCCTCCCGGCCCGCGGTCGCGTCGGCGATGACCCGCCGGATCTCCGGGACATTGAGTCCGGCCTTCTTCGCCGCGACGAGCAGCGGCTTGATCTCATTGACGAGTCGAAGCAGGACTTGGGTCATCTCCCGTTCCTCGGGGAGCAGCACGCCGCCGCCCTTCCGGGCGCGAATCCCCGAGAGACGATCCATCAGGTTTCGCGGCGAGGTCGGATCGGCAGCCGGGACCAACCGCGACAACGCCGCGGACACTGCGGCCGCATCGCGGGCTCGAGACGGGTCCATGTACGGCGTCGGATCCGCTCCGGAGTCCTCCAAGAGTCCATCGACCGCCCATCCTGATTCCGGCTTCCGCGAGATCCGTGAAGACGGTGGGAACGCAGTCACCATCTTGGTCTCCGATGGAGCCGCTCGTCCCCCTCTCGAGCTCGTCGAACCCCTCGGCCCCCATGCGCGGGCGAGGTGGGGCAGGATCGAGGCCGTGAGGAACAGCCCGATGAGGACCAACACGCCTCCGAGCATCGACGTTTGGTAGACGGCCCGCGAGATCTCCGGCGAGTACGCGCCTTGGCTCGCCCGGTGGGCGAACGAGTACGCGAGGTACGCGACGGAGGCGAAGAACCCGAAAAATGCGACTGCTAGAAAACGAGGACGAATAAACCCCAGTCCCTCAACCCGCAAGGAAGGTATTGCAAGATGCTGGGATAAGAACGTTCCGTTCGCGTCGTCGCGACGTGTTTTGCGGCGACCCATCCGCCGGTCTAGCTCCCGGCCGGACCGGCCGATGTGGCCTCGGGTGTCGACTCGTCCCGCGGGACCGCGGTCGACGCGCGCAACCGCTTCTTCAGGAGGACGAGCGCGATCCGGAACCCTTCCTTCAGGTGGAGCTTCGGCTCCCCGAGGCGCTGGTGGTACTCGATCGGCACCTGAACGATCGGGATTTTCCGCAGCGCGCACTCCGCGAAGATGTCCGCCTCGAGGTCGAAGCCGTCCGCGGTCAGGCCGAGGGACTTGAGCCGTTCCGAAACGAAGGCCCACATCCCGCTGCAGACGTCGGAGATCGGCGTGGCGAATAGGAAGGATGCAAACCAACTGAGCAGGCGGTTCCCGAGGTAGTTCGTGCTCGTCATCGCCCCCTCATCGATCTTGCCGAGGAAGCGCGATCCGAGGACGACCGGAGAATCCGAGCCGAGGAGCCCAACGAGGTCGGGGATCGCCTCGGGAGGGTACGTGCCGTCCGGGTCCATGAACAAGGCGAAGTCCTCCTGAATCTTCGGCACGAACTCCCGGAACGCCGAGCCTTTGCCGCGGCCGCTCTGGACGAACACTTCGGCGCCGAACCGGGTCGCGACGGCCCGCGTCTGGTCGGTGGAGTGGCCGTCGAGCAGGTAGATGCTGTAGGCGAGGCCCCGCTGATGGAGCGTCGCCTGCGGGATCCTCTTGAGGACCTCCGCGAGGCCGAGCTCCTCGTTCAGGGCGGGAAGGAGGATGGAGAGGCTTGGCAGGACCGGTTTCT
>VBLS01000226.1:0-2434 GCA_005878635.1 Methanobacteriota archaeon
CGACGAGCCGATCGACCTCGTTCTCCCGATCGGGGATCGTGATGTTCCCGAGCGCGACGTCCGGGTGGCCCTTCGCCGCCGTCCGCAGGATCTGATTCGCCTCGAGCACGGTCGGGCCGGGATACCGAACCCGGCTGCTCGTCCCTCCGACGAGGACGAAGCTCCGCATTCCGTCCTCGAGGGACTCTTTGACCCAGTGGCGGAAAGCGTCGCGGGACGGCGCATGCGCGACGACATTGTTCACGATCGGATCGACTCCGAGATCGTCCCCGAGCCGCTCCGCGAAGTCCCTCGGGTCGAGATTGCGCAGGAAAGGTTGGCCCTGATGGTTTTCGTCCAGGACCTGCGGCAGGTTCAGCCCGTCCAGGTTCCCCAAGGTGCGTACCGAGTCCCGCACCCGATCGACCAGCGCGGCGATCGCCTTCTCGCTCGCGCGACGGGAGGGTGGCACGATCTCCAGGACGAGCGGCGTCGCCGACAGGGACTTTCGAAACGCCCGGCGCATTCGGGAGGAGATGGGCTCGGGGAGCTACTTGAAGGTTCCATTCCGGGCGGCATTTCCTCCTGCACGAGAAGCATAATGTAGCGCCGCCGTTTGTCCTTCCTCGAGGCGAAGGCGTGGACGACCGACTCCGGAAGCGGTCTGCGCCGTTCCCCCTGTACGAGATCCTCCTGCGGGATGCGAAGGTCGGTGATCTCAAGGCCTTGAGCGATAGGCTCGGGCTATCCCTCAACGTCGAGGAAATGGACCGCATCCAGGAATATTTCCGGCGGATCGGCCGCGAGCCGACCGACGTCGAGCTGCAGAGCCTTGGTCAAGCGTGGTCCGAGCACTGCTGCTACAAGTCCTCGAAGGTCTTCCTGAAGGAGTTCATCTTCCCGGTGCAGGCGCCCTACGTCCTCGACCGCGGCGATGCCGGCGTGGTCGAGTTCGATGAGGACCATGCCTACGCCCTGCGGATCGAGAGCCATAACCATCCGTCCGCAATCGAGCCGTACGGAGGCGCGAACACGGGGATCGGCGGGATCCTCCGGGACGTCCTCGCGATGGGCGCCCAGCCGATCGCCCTCGCGGACCCGCTCCACTTCGGCCCCCTCGACACCCCTGTGAAAGGCTTGCCGAAGGGCACTCGGCATCCAAAGTACCTGTTCGGCGGCGTCGTCGCGGGGATTCGGGATTACGGGAACCGCGTGGGCATCCCGACCGTCGCGGGCGGCATCGTGTTCGACGAGGGATACCTCGGCAACATCGTCGTGAATGTCGCCTGCGTCGGGTTCGCGAAGAAATCGCAGATCGTGCGGAACCGGGCCGCTTCCGAGCGCGATGTGTTCATCCTCTGCGGCGGCAAGACGGGCCGCGACGGGATCCACGGCGTGACGTACGCGAGCGTCGACCTGACGGATCGGTCCGTGCGAGGGTGGGAAGCGGGGGCCGTCCAGCTCGGTGACCCGATCCTGAAGGAGCCGCTGATCCATGCGTGCATCGAGTCCGCGAAAGCCGGCCTCCGCGACGGGATGAAGGATCTCGGCGGCGGGGGCCTTTCGTGCGTCGTTGGCGAAATGGCCTTGGCGGGAGGGTTCGGGGCCGAGGTCGATCTCGAGAGGGTCCCGCTGAAGGAGGAAGGCCTCGCCCCCTGGGAGATTTGGGTGTCGGAGAGCCAGGAGCGGATGATGCTCGCGGTCCTCCCGGAGAACGTCCAGAAGGTCCTCCGCATCTTCGATTTGTACGATGTGCCCGCGACGGTGATCGGACGGGCGATCCCGGAGAAGATCTGCCGCGTCCGCTATCGCAGGACGACGGTCCTCGAGATGGACCTCGAGTTCTATACAGGCGGCCCGGAGTACACTCGCGAATGTCGTCCGCCCCGCACCCCCGCCGCGAAAGACCTCAAGCTCCCGCCAGAACCGAGGGACTATCGCACGGCGATCCTCCGGCTGCTCGCGGCTCCGAACATCGCGTCGAAGGAATACGTGATTCGTCAGTACGACCACGAAGTCCGTGCGTCCACGGTCATCAAACCTTTGCAGGGCGTGATCGGAAAAGCCGCCCACGGAGACGCCGCGGTGGTTCGCCCCCTCGTCGACTCCTGGCGGGCCCTTGCGATCTCGACCGCCTCCACCCCGCACATAACATCGCTCGATCCGTTCCTCGGGGGGGCGACCGCGGTGGATGAGGTGTGCCGGAATCTCGTGGCGGTCGGCGCGCGCCCGCACTCCCTCACGAACTGCCTGAACTTCGGCAATCCCGAGAAGCCCGACCGCCTGTGGGCTTTCCGCGAGGCCGTGCGCGGGCTCGGGACAACCGCCAAGGCCCTCGGCTTGCCGATTCCTTCCGGCAACGTGTCCTTTTACAACGAGTCGCCGCTCGGGCCGTGTCCGCCGACGCCTGTCGTCTTGGGAGTCGGCATCGTCGAGGACTTGCGTGCTTGCGTCA
>VBLS01000226.1:2512-5440 GCA_005878635.1 Methanobacteriota archaeon
TTCCGGCTCCAGAAGAAAGGCCAAGGCCCCCCTCCCGGCGTCGATCCGATGGCGCTCCGCGCGGCCGCCGATCATCTCCTCGCGGCGATCGGCGCGGGAACCGTCGCGGCCTGCCATGATCTGAGCCACGGAGGCTTGGCCGTGGCCGCGGCCGAGATGGCCCTCGGCGGGGACCTCGGGGCGGACCTCAAGACCACCGCGATGGACCCGATGCGATGGGACGTCCAGCTGTTCTCCGAATCGAACGGCCGGTGGCTCGTCGAAGTGCGGAAGGATCGATACGAGAAATTCGGCCATCTCATGGAGGGGACGCCCGCCACCTTCCTCGGCACGACCGGCGGCACGTCGCTGCACCTGGCCAAGGGGCGGCAATGGACGTCCCTCGCCCTCTCGGTCATGCGGAAGGCCTGGGGCGAGACGATCCCCCGGCAGGTGGTCGTCACATGAAGCGCGCGGCGATCCGGATCGGCGTCGTCTTCATCGAGGGGACGAATTGCGAGGACGAGTCCGTCGCGTTCTTCCGGCATCTCGGCGCGCAGGCCGAGCGGGTCCACTTGAAGCAGCTCACCGGGAACGTGCCAGCGGAACTCCGTCGGGACCCCGACGATTACGACCTCCTCATGATCCCTGGCGGGTTCGCGGCGGGAGACTACGTGCGGGCGGGCACGATCTTCGCCGCGCGGCTGCGGTCCAAGCTCTCGAAGGACCTCGTCGACTTCGTGCGATCGGGCAAGCCCATCTTCGGCGTCTGCAACGGATTCCAGGTCCTCGTCGAGGCGGGCCTGCTCCCCGCACTCGGGGCGACGATGACCGCCGCGCCGGAGTCCGTGCTCGCGACGAACGACTCCGGCCACTACGAATGTCGCCCGAGTCTCCTCAAACTGGAGAACGGCGGCTCCTGCGCCTTCACTCGCGGGATGAAGCTCGGCCGTGTCGTGACGTTCATCTCGGCGCATGCAGAAGGCAAGTTCCTCCTTCCGAAAGACCGCGAAAAGAAGATGCTGAAGGAACTCGTCGACAACGATCAGGTCGTCTTCCGATTCGTCGACGATCGAGGCAAATACGCCGGCTATCCTTGGAATCCGAGCGGCACGACGTACAACATCGCGGCGATCTGCAACCGAGAGGGCAATGTGTTCGGGGTACAGCCCCACCCGGAACGGTGTTTCTTCCGGCAACTCGGGCCCAGCTGGACCCGCGGACCGCCCGACGATTCGGTATACGGCGACGGACAGGCGTTGTTCGAAAGTTCGCTACAGTATCTGGAGAAGAGGTTCTGATCCGATGTGTAGCCTGGGTCAGTCTCTCGTGCCACGGCGTCGCCGAAAAACTAGAGCGTGACCGCGAGCTCGACGATGTCGCCGTCCTTCAGGCCAAGCGCGTTCCGCAGGTAGTGTTTCGAAATCACTTCGAGTACGTCCGTGTGGTGCGTGCGGATTGGCATGATGACCGCGCAATCGATATGGCCAGATGTCGCGAGGAAGCATTTCGCGCCGCCGAAGGTGCGGCCCGCGGCTTCGAAGCCCGAGATCTCGATCCCCGGGCTCTCCTGAAGGATCTGGAGCTTCGCCAGGTCCGCCCCGCGGATCTTCAGATTCAACGTCCCCTCGTACGGCTCGAACCAGAGCTTCTTTCGGAACTGGTCCTTGTAGCCTCGCTGGCGCATGTAGAAGGCGCCCTCCCCGAGGCCGCTCGTGACGGTCCCCGAGATCGTCAGGGTCTCCTTCACCTCGTAGATGCGCTGGTAGTCCGCATACTCCTTCCGCAGGACTTCGCCGCCCTTCGGCGTGAGGCGGATCCGCTGCCGACGGGTCGCGAGGTCCCGGGCCACCAGGCCGTCCCGGATCATCTCGAGGATCCGCTGGGACGCACTCTGCTGGCTTACGCCGATTAGCTTTCCAAGCTCGCCCGAAGAGAGGTTGATGTACTCCTTCAGCCCGCCCATGAGGGCGATCGCCTTCAGTGTCTCGACATGGTAGGGCTTCACGGGCCGTCGAGAGGAACGTCGCCCGGATATGCCTTTTCCCAGGGTCAGAGGCCCTCGGCAACGAGATGGTTCCTCGAGCGGAGGCGGAGCCGCGGGATCCCTTTCTCACGGAGCCGATTGAGGAGCGGCTGGTCGTTCGTGACGACGACCGCGCGATTCGTTCCCGCAAGGTCCAGCAGGGCGTCATCGGCGGAACCCGTCGCGTCGATCACACGATATCGGCGCGCCAGCCGCAGGCCGGCACGGGCCTCCCGATCCCGCTCGGCCAGAAATTCCAGTTCGGCGAGGACCGGTTTCGGGACGGCGACATCGGCGTCCCCCAGCAATCGCTGGATCTCCCGGTCGAGGTTCACGCGGAACTGGAAGGGCATCAGGAGCGCATTCGCGTCGAGCAGGACGAGCCGAGGCACCGTTTTCGTCCATCGATGCCGACGTATTTGGCGGTGCGGTGAAAATCGCAGGCACGGGATTAAGTACTGGACGATACATAGCGTCACTATGTCCATAGTGAGGTTGTAACTCCCTCACGAAGGAATGGTGAACCCGATGCGGACTTTGATGGCGGCATTCGTTGTGGCCGCGATGGTGTTCGTCCCCCTGGGAATCGTGGGGACGGCGAGCGCCGCCAGCCCGACGCGCAACTTGGCCCCCGTCGTCATCGGGCCGGTCAGCACGGACCGGTTCGGCGGCGGGGATTTCGTCGGAGTGAAGGCAGGAGACGCCCTGTTCGGCGTCCGGTATGGGACGACCGCCCATCCGAATGACGTCGTAATCTTCGCCGAGTACAAGCGCTTCCTCGGCGGGGCCGACATCGTCGACGCCCGCGGCGATCACCTGGCGACCCGCGGGATCCCGGTTTACACGGTCCTCGCGCAGAGCCTCTCGCGCTTCATCGAATTCCGGCAGGTCAACGCCACGGACGGATTCGACCTGACGAGCTT
>VBLS01000264.1 GCA_005878635.1 Methanobacteriota archaeon
TCATCTTATTGGACGGCAACCGCACGACGCCTGGCCACTACTTGGGCGTCGAATACAGTGCTGACGGCGGGGCATCGTGGTCTCCTCGGACGGCGATTCGGGCGGTGAATCAGGTCATCCGCGTCGACCTCACGTCCGATCGTCGCTGGGACCAAGCCCACGTCGCCCCCGGGATCTTCCAATTGCGCTTGACACACCTCGCTGATGCGAATACGTCCGGAACCGTCGGGCTGAACTTCGCCGCGCTCGATGTGACCTGGTTGAGCTACTGGCACCTGATGGGGACCGATGCTCAAGGTCGCGACGTATTCTCGCGCGTCCTCTTCGGGACAGCCACGTCTCTTGAGATCATGTCAATCGGTGTCTTCGTCGCCCTACTAGTCGGATTCCCGTTGGGCCTGTTTTCCGGTTACACAGGCGGTCGACTTGATCGGTTGCTCGTCTTGGTGATGGATTCGCTCTATGCGTTTCCAGGACTTCTTCTGGCGGGTCTGATAGCGGTCCTGATCGGAAAAGGAGTCGTGAACATCGGCCTCGCGGTCACGGTCATCTACATTCCACTGTACTTCCGGGCGACACGGAGCCACGTCCTATCGGCCCGGGAGGAGCTGTACGTCGAAGCCGCTCGTGCGCTCGGGGCGCCGCCCGGCCGGATCCTCTGGCGATACATCGCGGCGAACGTACTCGTTGCGATCCCGGTGATTTTCTCGCTGAGCGCCGCGGATGCCGTCCTCACGGCGGCGGGTCTGAGCTACCTTGGACTCGGAGTCGAGGCCCCCACGCCAGACTGGGGCTTGGACCTCTCCGCGGCTTCGAGCCGCATCGGTGTCGGAATCTGGTGGTCCTCCTTCTTTCCCGGCCTGATCATCGTCCTCCTGACGATTGGCCTCAGTTTCCTCGGAGAAGGATTGAATGACATCATCAATCCGGCCGTTCGGAGGGGCCGGAGGTGACACAACCCGTCCTGGAGGCCACCAGTCTCCGGGTCCACTACGAAACGCGCCGCGGGTACGTGAAAGCCGTCGACGGAGTCTCATTCTCGATGGACCAGAGCGAAACCCTTGGCGTCGTCGGCGAAACGGGTTGCGGCAAATCGACTCTTGGTAAGTCGATCCTCGGCATCCTCCCTCTTAGTACCCGAATCGAGGGCTCCCTCCAGTTTCAAGGCAAGGACTTGGCGTCCTTGCCGCCGGACGAGTTGCGAAAAATCCGTGGCAAAGACGTCGCCCTGATCTTTCAAGACCCGATGACCCGACTCGATCCGCTCTTCACGATCGAACAGCACTTCATCGAAACAATTCGCGCCCACGAGAAGGTCTCAAAAGACGAGGCTATCAGACGGGCGACCCGGGCGCTCGCCTCGATGGGGATCCCGGAGAGTCGCCTGAAGCATTATCCACATGAGTTCAGCGGCGGCATGCGTCAACGCATCATGATCGCGATGTCGCTCGTGATGAACCCGAAGCTCCTGATCGCCGACGAGCCGACGACGTCCTTGGACGTCATCGTCGAAGCCCAGATTCTAGAGATTCTCGAGGACCTGCGACGCGCCTACTAGATGTTGGTCTTGCTGATCACGCACAACCTGGGCATTGTCGCGGAGGTGTGCGATCGGGTCGCGGTGATGTACGCCGGCCAATTCGTCGAGCTGGGCTCGGTGTACGACGTGTTCAAGCGTCCCGTCCATCCCTACACGCGCGGCCTCCTCCAATCGACGATCCACATGGACTCGAAGGAACTCTACTCGATCGATGGCCTGCCGCCGGACTTGGTCGATCCACCTGCCGCGTGCCGGTTCCATCCCCGGTGTCCGTACGCCAAAGAGATCTGCTCGACCCGCGACCCAAACTGGATCGAGTACCGGCCAGGGCATTTCGCCTCCTGCCATTTCGGGAAGGATTTCCTCTGACCGAAACCGTCCTCGAGGTCCGAGACCTGGTGAAGCATTTCCCGGTCAACCTGTCGATCGTCCAACGAGCCTTCCTGGGGAACGTCGCCGTCCACGCGGTCGACGGCGTCTCGTTCGCCCTCCAGGAGGGGGAGATCCTGGGACTCGTCGGAGAGAGCGGGAGCGGCAAGACGACGGTCGGTCGCACCGTCCTGAGACTGCTCGAGCCATCGCAGGGCACGATCCGTTATCGCGGGACCGACATCACGCACATGAAAGAGAAAACGCTCCGTCCGATGCGTCGCAAGATGCAGATGATCTTCCAGGACCCTCATGTGGCCCTGAATCCGGCGATGACGATCGGACAGAGCATCGCCGATCCTCTGATCATCCACGAATCGGCCGAGGCGAACGAAGCACGGACGGCCGCTCTCCGGATGATGACCGAGGTTGGCCTTTCCCCGGCCGAACAACTCTACGGAAAATATCCCGCGGATCTCAGCGGGGGCCAGAAGCAACGAGCCGTCATCGCCCGCGCGATGATCCTGAACCCGGAATTGATCGTCGCCGACGAACCCGTGGCGATGTTGGACATGTCTATCCGCGCGAAGATCCTCGAATTGCTCCTCGACCTGCGACGGCGCTACCAGCTCGCGTTCCTGTTCATCACGCACGACCTCGCGACCGCGAAGTTCGTGTGCGACCGCATCGCGATCATGTACCTGGGGCGGATCGTCGAGACCGGGCCATCCGCGACAATCTTTCGGGACCCGAAACATCCGTACACACGCGCCCTCATCGCGGCGATCCCGGTGCCGGAACCCGGTCGACCGAGGGCCGGCGTGCTGCCGCGCGGCGAGATCCCGGACGCGATCAATCCTCCCGCGGGATGCCGGTTCCACCCGCGATGCCCGTCGGTCCTGCCCACCTGCGGATGGGAAGGACGAGACTTCATCGATTATCTCGAGCAGCGGCGCCTCGATGCGACGAAGGCCCAGGCCGATGAGACCGTGATCGGCGTGCCCGAAGACTGGCGGGCCGACGGACTCCGGGCGTGGCGCCGGACCC
>VBLS01000265.1:0-514 GCA_005878635.1 Methanobacteriota archaeon
CTCCTATTCGGCGAGGAGGACGGCAGATCTGACCCCGTCTGATAAGTCGCTCTAAGCAAGAGATCCGCTCTCGCTACGTGACTTGCAGCGACGGTTGAGGTGCCGCTCGTCGCACCCGCCGACCCCGCTAAAGGGCCTCCGGCGGGGCCCGACCCTCGATCGGCCCCACCCTCATCGGCGATGCGTAAGGAGGGACGCAAATCTAGGCGGCCCCCGGCGCTTCCGTCCGAGGGAGCGGGCGCGAGACGCCCGAGTGCAGCTTCCAGCCCGTCCCCTCGATCCAGATCAACAGCGTGGCGATGAGCAAGCGCTCGGTCAGCCCCGCGTACGGTCCGAACATCGTGGCGACGAAGGTCGCCAGGAGGACAGCCCCGATCCAGGCGCTCCACCGGGAGAACCGCCGGTACCGGCCCCACGCGGCGTCGGCGTCCTTCAGGGAGCGGGCCATCACCGACATGGCCACCAGAAAGGCCCCTAACGCCACGAAGCTCGCTACGGTATGCGTCACGAAGGC
>VBLS01000265.1:620-3297 GCA_005878635.1 Methanobacteriota archaeon
AGCGCAGCGCCCAGCCCGATCGCCACGACGATCGACAGCGACCCGAAGAGGAGGAAGTTCAGGTCCTGCAGGGCCGCGTTCGGCCCGTACCCGAGGTAGCTCACCCAGTCCGCGATCTGGCTGTACCCGGGCCGCAGGAGGCTCTCGACCGCCACGAGGGCCACGAAGAGGATGGGTGCCACGATGCCCGCCCACGCCGAGGCCCGCCGAAGGCCGCGTTCGCCCGTCTCGCTCCGCCGTTCCATTCCACTCGCGTGTTTGCCGTGCATGGGCGAGAGACCGGAGGGAAGGGAGTTATGCCATCCCGACCGCGCGCTTGAAATATCGCCCTCTTTATGAGCTGCCTCCCGAGCATGGACACCGTCGACTTCCGCATCCTCCTCGAGCTCCACCGCCACCCGTTCGCCTCCTTCGAGGGGATCGGGCGCACCGTTCGGATCACGGGCACGGCGGTCAAGGCTCGACTCGAGCGGATGGAAGCCCGCGGCGTGGTCCAGGGCTTCTATGTCGCGGTCGCGGCCCCGGCGTTCCGGCGATGGCGCCGGATCCACGCGTTCGCCAACCCGGAGCGGGAACCCGCCTTCGAAGCGGTAACCGCCGTCGACGACGTCGTCTTCGTCTGGCGCGGCCCTCCCGGAATGTTCATGGTCACCACGTTCGACGCCTCGCCCCAGGCGGAGCCGCCGACCGGCCTGGTGAAACTCTTCGGGGGACCGCCCGTGGCCTCCGTGTCTCCCGACCCTCCGGATCGGCCCTCCCGGGTCGAGGCGGTCCTTTCTCCGCTCGACTGGCGCGTGGTCGACGCCCTGCTCGACGCGCCCCGAGCCTCCCTCCGCCAGCTCGCCTCGGCAGCGGGCCTGACGGCGAAGACGGTCCGCCACCATCGGGACCGGCTGGTCGCCAAGGGGCTCCTGGAGGTCGCGCCCATCCTGGACACGTCGCGCGAGCCAGGGCTGATCGTCTACTCCGGCTACGTCGGGGTCGCCCGGGCCGGGGATCTCCGGAACGTCCGCGTTCCTGGGATGGGGCACGTCTGGATCCACCACGATCCCGCGGCGATGGCCGTCCTCGGCCGCGTTTCTTCCTACGGGGAGATCATCGACGTGGAGCGGCAACTCCGATCGATGCCGGGCGTGACCCGCGTGGTGGTCACGGTCGCCCGTGGAGGAGCCGTGGCCACACCCCGGCTGAGAACCTGGATCCTCGCGGAGCGCGAGCGGTGGCGCGCGCGGGCTCACGGCCCGGACCGATGAGAGCGGATAGCGTACCTCGACCCGAGGGCGATCCAAACGGAGCCCGAAGACACAACGCTCGCGGCATTTCCCGGTCGCCTTCCCCGCGCGCTCAATAGACCGAGACCCTCGAATCTTCTGGCATCCTCAGACGCAAGGCGAGTTCCGTCCAAATGCCAAACAGCCCTCTTTTTTGGACAGACAGATTTCGCTGACCTATCCTCCAT
This sequence comes from Methanobacteriota archaeon, assembly GCA_005878635.1. Taxonomy (GTDB): domain Archaea; phylum Thermoplasmatota; class Thermoplasmata; order RBG-16-68-12; family RBG-16-68-12; genus RBG-16-68-12. The sequence continues at coordinate 2,080 of VBLS01000265.1, forward strand.
GTCGAACTCAACAATCAGCGCTAGGGGATTGGCACGTCCCATCGAGGTGGGGCTGTGTTCGAGGACAAACGGTGAACCGATCGTCGTCAGTGCTACTACGAACTCCGAGAGCGTCAGACCTGTTGTCCTTTCTGGACTCGCGAAGGCGGGCAAGTCTCATGAACCGATGACTCGATACATGCCTCGTCCGGCGCTGAAGGCGAGTCTACCAAGAGCGAGGACATCGCCTCGGCCACCGGGACAAGATCCGAGCCCAGGGGGAAGCAACACGCGGATTCTCGCCATCGGAGGAACCGGTTTCATCGGCCGATACGTTGTCGGGCATTTGGCGAATTCGGGACACGATGTGGCCGTGTTTCACCGCGGTACCAAGGAAACCATTCTGCCGACTTCGGTTCGACACCTGCACGGTGATCGCGAGCGGTTGGCAGACTTTCAAGACGAATTCCGTGAATTCGCGCCCGATTGCGTCGTGGCGATGGCGCTCCCTGCCGGGAATGATCAGACGGGTCGGCTGTTCGTGGACGTGTTTCGACGCATTGCACGCCGAGCTGTCGTGATTACGAGCCGCGATGTCTACCGCGCCTTCGGCCGCCTGCGCCGACTTGAGACAGGGACGCCGGATCCAGTTCCCTTGACCGAAACGTCGCCGTTACGGGAGAAGTTCTATCCGTACCGAAGCGGGGCCGCCGATCCGATGTGGGCCAATTCAGACGACCTCCTCGTGGAGCGCACGGTCATGAACGAGCCCCAATTTCAGGCAACCGTCATCCGCCTGCCCGTGATCTACGGCCCTCAAGATGAATACTTTCACCGAACCTTCCCGTATCTGAAGCGGATGGACGACGGTCGGCGCGCGATCCTCTTGGATGAGGCGCACGCCAACTGGCGGGACTCCAGGGTCTACGTCGAGGACGCGGCGTGGGCCATCGTCCTTGCCGCCACGGACGACCGAGCCGGCGGACACATCTACAATGTGGCACCGACCCGGACGTTGACGGAAGCCGAGTGGGTCGAAAGCATCGGGAACGTGGCAGGATGGTCCGGGGACGTCGTTCGGGTCCCTCGCGAGCACATGCCGAAGCACCTCGTGCGCGACTTGGACTTCCGTCACGATTTAGCGCTTTCGTCCCGGCGGATTCGCGACGAGCTCGGGTTTTCCGAACGGATTTCGTTCGAACCAGGACTGAGGAAGACAGTTGAGTGGGAGCGGAACAA
>VBLS01000085.1 GCA_005878635.1 Methanobacteriota archaeon
CCGTCACTCCCATCGGGACCCGGACTATAAGCGTGTGGATTTTTCGAAGTCCACCGGAGCCTCTTATCCCTCCCGCGCGATGTGGAACGCGGCGATTCGGTGCCCGACGTCGTCCGCGTGAACCGCGACCTCCCGTGGCGGGAGGCCGCGAAGGACGCCGACGCGCTCCGGCCGATGCTCCTCGACCAGATCCGGCATGAGGATTTCCGCGGCCGCCGCGTCGTGGACCTCGGCACGGGGGAGGGCCGGCTGGCCTTCGTCGTCGCGGACCTGGGGGGTCGCGTCATCGGCGTGGACCTCGACCGCGTGAAGCTGATGCATGCGCGCGCCTACGCCGGGATCCGCGACTTCCGGAACGTCGAATTCGTCCTCGGCGATGTCGAGAAGACGCCCTACCACGAATTCGCGCGCGACCCGATCGACGCCGTGGTCAGCAATCTGTGCATGTCCCCGGAGATCGTGTGGCACTCGTCGAGGGCTCTGCGGCCGGGAGGCGCCTTCATCTTCTGCGCGCACCACGGGGACCATTGGAAAGAGACGCGCCGCGGCTCTCGATGGGCCTTCTACGAGGATTCGATGCGCGATCTGCTGGAGGAGAACCGCTTCCAGGTCGAGTTCCTCGGCGTCGACACGACCGCGGTCGCGTTCGAGGATCTCCGAGAGGTCGAATTGTTCCTCCGAGACGCGACGGTCCGCCGATGGGTGGAGGATGGCCGCTGGCAGGAACTCGCGGACGCCTTCGACCGGGGGGAGAGGCACCTGACCCTTTCGTACCTCATCGTGAAGGCCCGCCGGACCGCCGCGCCGTATGCGGTGGACTAAGGCCTGCACCATCGAAAGTTCGGCAAAGCTCATCCGCGGGCCGAGGATTCCGACGGGAGGGAACACCGTGCGCCTGGGAGCCCACGTCTCGATCTCGGAGAGCATCGCGCTCGCTCCGGTCCGCGGGAGGTCCGTCGGCTGCGAGACCATCCAGATCTTCTCGCGGAGTCCGCGGATGCTCCGGAAGACGAAGCCGATTCCACCGGAGGAGGCCAAGGCCTTCCAGGACAACATGGCCAAGGGCGGACTGTTCCGCGCGGTCATCCACGCCAACTATTTGATCAATCTGAGTTCGTCCACGAAGAACGGATTGCGATACAGCCGGGTCGCCTTCGTCGAGGAACTGGATCGCGCCCAGGTTTTGGGCATCCGAGACGTAATCTTCCATCCCGGGGCGCACATGGGAAAAGGCGAGGGCCGGGCCCTCAAGACGATCGCCGAGAGCCTGGACTGGGCGTTCGACCACGCGGTTGCGCCGGACGTGGCCGCGGTCCTCGAGAACACCGCGGGCCAAGGCACCGTCGTCGGCCACAGCTTCGCGCAGCTCGCGGAAATCATCAAGGGGTCCTCGCATCCGGAACGCCTCGCAGTCTGTATCGACACGTGCCACACGTTCGCCGCCGGTTACGAGTTCCGGACCCCTAAAGGGTATGAGGCCCTCTTCCGGACCGTGGACGAGACCGTCGGACTTTCCCGCGTCCGCGCGTTCCATCTCAACGATTCGAAAGGCGAGCTGGCGTGCCACGCGGACCGCCACGAGGACATCGGAAAGGGGAAGCTCGGGAAGGACCCCTTCCGATTCCTGGTGAACGACGAGCGCTTCCGCGACATTCCCGGAATCCTGGAGTTCCCCGGAACGGATGGGGGCTACCGCCGAGAGTTGAAACTGCTCCGGTCCTTCGTCACCGGGCCAAACCCGCCGACGTCGCCCGAGCGTCCACGCGGCAAACGAGCCGGTCGCGGAACCGCGTGAGGAATTGATAGAAAGAGTGAACGGCGGACATCAACGCGCCGGAACCGCGGAGGATCCGGCCGAACCCCGCCCCCATCGGCAAGGCCTCGATCAGGACGGGGACCGCGTCCCCTCCGGTCGCCAGGCCGCCGCTCGGCGTGATCATGTGGAACGCGTCGAAGATGCGGTCCTCTGGGACGCCCCGCAGCAAGTCGCGTCCGGATTGAATCGTCCGGAGTTCGATGCGGCGCCGTAGGTCCGCGGCATGGACCCAGCGGCCGAAGGCGCTGCAGATCCCGCAGTCGCGATCGAAGAGGAGGATGTACTCCGGCGTCGCCATGATCCCTCAATTGCATGGAGTCGAAGCGACATAAACCCGAGGTACCCACCGAACGAATCCTTATCGAGCGTCGACCGTTCCTGCCGCCCGAGGCCCGTCCATGATCCTCGATCCGGCATCGGTCCCCGAGCGCCAAGCCTATCGCCTGATGATTTCCGCTTTCATCCCGCGGCCGATCGCGTTCGTCTCCACCGTGAGCCGTGACGGGGTCGACAATTGCGCCCCGTTCTCCTACAGCATGGGCGTCTCCAGCCATCCGATGGTCCTCGGGGTCTCCATCGGGGACCGCGATGCATTGCCGAAGGACACGGCCCGCAATATCCTCGACACACGGGAATTCGTCGTGAACCTCGTCACCGAGGAAATCGCGGAGAAGATGAACCTGGCCTCGGGCGACTTTGCCTCGCAGGTGAGCGAGTTCGACGAGGCGGGCCTTTCGCGGGCGCCTTCGGAGGTGGTGCGGCCACCGCGCATCGCGGAGTCCCCGGTGAACTTCGAGTGCCGCCTCCTGCGCGCCGTGCGCGTGGCGGACAACACCGTGTTCTTCGGGGAAACGCTCCGGCTCCATGTCGATGATCGGGTCCTCACGGACGGACTCGTGGATGTCCAGAAGGTGCGGGCGATCGGCCGCCTCGGCGGGCCGCGGTACTGCCGGACCCGGGACGTCTTCGAGATGGTTCGGCCGAAAATCACCGGACCGAAGGCGGCCCGCCCGACGGAAGCCCGCTAGATTTCCGTCTCGCGATGGTCGAAGGATCAAAACGGAAGTTTGCTGAGGCCGATCGCGAGGGGCAGCAAGGCTTCGTCCTTTCCGAGGAACTTCGCCGTCTGGAGGACCGCGTTGAGGTAGCTGATCGTGTGCTCCTTTTCACCAACGGTCCACTGTCCATAGAAATCGACCACGGATTCAAGAATGGCGTCCAGAGGAACGTCGGATTCGAGCGCGTGTCGCACGGTTTCCTCCGCCGGCGGCGACTTGTATCGGAGACTCGACTCCAAAGCCGCCATGATGGCCGCGGGCTCGCGGTGCTCGGCCGCTCCAAGGCGCAGGAACTCGGGGTATCCGAAACGGGTCGTGAGAGTTCGGTACAGCTTCCAAGACAGCCACGCATTTTCCGCGGGCGTGAGGAATCGGCTCGCGAGTCGGGCGGTGTGCACCTCCGTCAAGGTGTGGCCGAGGAAACCTGGGTCCGCGCTCGCGGCAACGAGCAACGGACGGTACGCCTGGTCGGCCTTCCCTTCGGATGCGAACGCCCGCAGGATCGGCTCCACTCGGTCAAACTCCCATTCGTCCAGGAGCGCGGCGAGTGCCTCCCCGTCCGCTTCGGCACTCCTCGACCGGTCCAGCGGAGGAATCTCCCCTGGAGGCACCGATTGCAGTCCCACCGATTGTAGCTGACCGAGGTTCGCGATCGGCACGAGACCCCGCGGCAGGCCGAGGACCGACGCGAAGTCGGCATAGCCGACCGCAAGGGCCAGGTTGTGGCCGAGGCGACCGAGGTCGTCAAGGGAGGCCCGCACCGCGAGATGTCCCGCGGCCTCGACGCCCTGATCAAGGGCGATGCGGGCGAGCAGGAAGGACGCCTTCGTCCCCATCCGTTCGAACACGAACTTGCGGTAGGCCACCTCCTGCTCCTCCCGCGACGCGGAGGGAATGGCCCGGGCCGCCGATTCGACCTGGGATGGCGTGAGAGCCTTCTTCGGCAAGCTGAAGTTGTACAAGACCAAGAACCGCAGGAGGCCGAGCCCGCCGGGAGGACGCGTGAGGCGGAGGAGCTCGCGGCCGGCCTGGACGGTCAGGACGCCATGGGGCGTGTGCAGCTGCGGGTCGTCGTGATTCGAGACAACCGCCAGCAATTCCTGCAGGATGGGCGCCGCGGTCGACGGGTCCTTCGCGACTTCGTCGAACAGCCGGATGCCTTTCTGGTGTTCGAACGTCGGCAGGAGAGCAAGAAGCCGATCGAGGTCCTTCGACGCCACGTCCGGAGGAAAGTCGCGGTCCCATTTAGGTTGCGCGTTCAGAGGCCAGAGGAACGCTTATGCCGAACCGGGACTTTCTAACCGATGGCATGCCCCCTCCATACGATGTGATCGTCATCGGCTCCGGTCCCGCGGGCCTGACCGCGGCGATTTACGCCACTCGAGCCGCCCTCCGGACCCTCGTGATCAGCGGAACCGCGGCGGGGGGCCAACTGATGATCACCACGGACGTCGAGAACTATCCCGGCTTCCCGAGCGGAGTCCAGGGTCCCGAACTGATGGAACTTTGGAGGAAACAGGCCGAGCGGTTCAAGGCGGAATTCGTCGACGATAACGTGTCGAGAGTGGAGTTCGGAAAGCCTCCGTTCCGGGTGTGGACCTCGGATGGCACCCATCAGGGTCACTCAGTGATCATCGCCACCGGAGCGAACGCAAAGTACCTGGGCCTTCCCAACGAACAGCGCCTGAAGGGCCACGGGGTGAGCGCGTGTGCGACCTGCGACGGTTTCTTCTTCAAGACCCTTGATGTGGTCGTCGTCGGCGGGGGCGATACCGCGATGGAGGAGAGCCTCTACCTGTCGAAGCTCTGCAAGACCGTGACGGTCGTCCACCGCCGCGACACGTTCCGGGCGAGCAAGATCATGCAGGAACGTCTGTTCAAGACGCCGAATGTCAAGGTCATCTGGGATTCCGAGGTCGTCGACGTCCACGGTGAATCCAAGGTCGAGGGCGTCCGGATCCGGAATGCAAAGACCGGCAAGACGACGGACCTGAAGGTGCAGGGCCTCTTCTTGGCCATCGGGCACACGCCCGCGACCGAGGTCTTCCAGGGGCAGTTGAAACTCGATCGAGGCTACGTCGTCCTGCAGCCGCATGATGGCTTCTCGACCGCGACGTCCGTGGACGGCGTCTTCGCCGCGGGCGACGTCCACGACTTCCGGTACCGGCAGGCCGTGACTGCAGCTGGCTTCGGCTCCATGGCGGCCCTCGACGCGGAACGGTGGCTTCAGTCCCGCCGTTAATCGGAGACGAGAGGTGCCGGTCGCGCCGTGAAACCCAGAATTTATGACCCCGGCGGCCCGTCCTCCGCAGGTCGATGGTCAAGCCACGCTGGAGCGCCGCCTCGTTGGCAGCCGGCTCGGCTGCTATTCTTGGCGGCATCGCCGCCGTCGCTGCACTGCCGATCCTCGTCTATGCGGAAGTCAGCGCGGGACTCAGATGTTTATCCAACAGCCACTGTGTCCGGAGTGTTTGGTCGCCCCTCGAATTCATCCTGCCTTGGACCTGGTGGTTCGCGGCCCCCGTGATCTCGACGTTTGTGCACTTTTGGGTCGGTTTCGCTGGGGTGAGCCTTGGACGCCGGGCGTTCGCGGGCCGCTTCATCGACGTAGCCTCCCCGGCCATCCTCGCCCTCGTCGCGTTGCTCGGCGCTTTCCTGCTGTACTCAGGGGTCCTCGGACTCATCGCAGCGGGGTGCTTCCTGGTCGCCACCGTGATCATTGCTACGACGCGAGCCGCTGCCGGCTCGATGACCTCGTCAGGCTGAAGAAAGCCTGAAATAGGGTGCGCTTTCTCTGCCGCACCTGGGGCACGGTTATTGGTTCGGATCTTTCGCGGTGGGGTCCTCGACGAGCGATTCGAAGGTTCCGTCGTGGTCATCGGTCCGAGGCCAACCACCATGACCGGACTGGTGCGAGGTGACCTGTTCGTCCGCGACAACAGCGTGTGCGACGTCACCGGCATGGTATCAGGGAACCTCCTCGCGGAGCGCACGGGCAAGGCGATCCTCCACGGCCTCGTGACGAAAGCTGCGAAGTCGGCGGGCGGCGACCTGGAGATCTACGGATTGGTCCAAGGCGATGTAATCAACGAGGGAGGCCGTCTCTTCGTCGACAAGGGGGCGGTGGTCCGAGGAAAAGTCATTGGGCAGACGCACACCGGCGCGATTCCGCCGCCGGAGAAGGCCCCGGCCGCGCCCGCGACGCCACCTGCGCCCGGGGTGACTCCGGCCGCGTCAAAGCCTCCGGCTTCCCCGGGCCCCTAGCTCACGTCTCGATGCTCGGCTCGAGCGGCGTCTCTTTGAGGAGCATCTTCTCGGGCTTCTTCTCGCCGACCGCGAACAGCTGGAGGTACGGGATCAGGTTCCCCACGATCCGGTTCTCCGCCTTTCGCAGGTGCTCCTCGTACGTCGAGCGGCTCACGCCGAGGCTCCGAGCGATGTTCTCCGTCGTCACTTCGCGGGGGGACGTGTAATACCCGTAGCGGTGGGCCTTGAGGAGGGCGTCCATCTGTTTGGAGGTCATATCGCCGAACAAGGTGTTCACCCAGACGGTCGAAGGGAGGACCGAAAGGGGCAGTTCGCGTTTCCGGATCAGCTCCGTCGGCCCGCGCTTGTTGAAGTCCTTGAAGAGATCCCGGGTGCGGCTCTCGTCGAACGCGATCACTCGGAAATAGCCCCAGCCGTCCTGAAAGATCGCCGGAGGCGCGTCGACCGCCTCGTGGGGCTCCCACACGTTCCACGGGCTGTCCCAGTTCGAGCAGGTGCACTTCAACATGAAGATGCGGGACTCGCCCGCCTCGGCCCACCGATCGATGCACTTGCCGGCTTTCCGGATCTCTTTCTCGATCGATGCGAGCACGTTCTCGTCCCGGGTCGGGACCTGGATGAGCTCGCGGTTCCAGATGCACCACATGGAGAGCGGGAGGCCGGGATGGCGGGCCGAGATGTGCATGAAGGGATAGTCGTACTGGGTCCGAAAGGAGATCTCCCATAGGCTCATGTTCCCGCTACCGCGGTCCTTGGGGATATAGGTGGTGCCGTCGATGGACGGCCGCCGAAGGCGGGTCAAATCGGTTCGTCGGGGACCTCCTTTCCTCTTTTGAGGCACAACAAAATGTACCTGATCGGACCGGCAAACACACGGATTTGGACGGACAGCAACCGCAACTTCACCCTGCGGCAGTACGGGCAGCTGGAATACGGCAACCCGGACGTGGGGTGGATCGTGGCGTCGGCCGCGAAGCGTCGGCCGGTGGGGCCAAAGCCTCGCAGGCGGCGACTCGCGCTGCGGCTGCGGTACTTCCTGAATGCGTACCGAGGCTTCGCCGCCTTCGACTTGCAGGGTCGGAGCGACCCGCGGCTCTAGAGGGCGGCGCATCTTTTTATCGCACGAAACCCCTCTCGAGTGCGATGCCGGAAATCCTGATCCGGTACTGTCTCCCCTGCCGATACCAACCGAAGGCGATGCAGGACGCGGACGCGATTTTGAAGGAGTTCGGTCCGGAAGTGTCGGGCCTTCGCCTGGTCCCGGGCGATCACGGAGTGTACGACGTCGAGGTCGACGGACAGTTGATTTTCTCCATGGACCGGGCGATGCGATTCCCCGAGACGAACGAACTGATCCGGACAATCCGCGACCGCCTCGGGCCGCGCAAGGTCCGGAAGAAGGCCTGAACGCCACTCGGATATCCCAGATGACCCGTCTATCGACGGCCGTCTATGGCGGGTGAACATCCGTCCTACGGGAACGCTTTGTGCTCATCATGTTCGGAAGCGCGTACCCCGCAAGCGGGTTCGATCGGATGATGAGTGAGCGTCAGAGAGATCACGGAATCGCGGACTACGTCCGCCTGGAGTTCCGGCCGGCGGATCAGGCGGCCATGTGGTTCACCCTGCGTCGGGCCGGCCGCAGGGACCGGCGGCGAAAGGCAGGAGGATTCGTCCGCCGTTTTCATTCCTGGCGCGAACTGAGCAAGGCTGCTCGTAAGTCCGCGTCGGTCCCTCACTGAACTGCGCGGCGGCGGAGGGCGGCGCCTCTAGGGGATCGCCAGGACGACCTTGCCAAATTGCTCGCCGCGATCGAGGTATTCGTGGGCCTCCCGCGCTCGTTCGAGCGGGAAGATGCGGTCGACGACTGGCTTGAGCCGGCCCATGAAGACGAGCTTCATGACCTCCTCGAACTCCCGCCGGTTCGCCATCGTCGATCCGAGGACCGAGAGCTGTCGCCAGTAAAGGTAGCGGGCGTCGAGCTCGAGGAGCGGACCGGTCGTCGCTCCCGGCACGACGATGCGGCCTCCCCGCCGCAGGGTCCGCACGGAATCCTTGAACGTCGTGACGCCGACGTGATCGACGATCACGTCGACGCCGCGCTTTCCGGTCAACTCCCAGATGGCCTTGGACCACGGCATCTGTTTGTAGTTCACGAGGACGTCGGCGCCGAGGGCCTTCGCCCTCTGGAGCTTGTCATCGCTCGAACTCGTCGTGAAGACGGTGCATCCGGCGAGCTTCGCGATCTGAATGGCCGCGGTGGACAGGCCCGACCCGGCCCCGAGGATGAGCACATCCTCTCCCGGGCGGACGTGCGCGCGCCCGACGAGCATCCGCCAGGCGGTCATGAAGACGAGGGGCGCCGACGCCGCGGCCTCGAACGTCAGGTCGGTCGGAATCTTCAGGGCGTTGTGGGCCGGGACCGCCACCTTCTCCGCGTAGGTCCCCGGGAGATGTTCTCCGATGATCCGGTAGTCGGCGCACAACGCGTCTTCGCCTTGGAGGCAATATTCGCAACGCCCGCACGAGATGCCCGGATTGATGACGACCCGATCGCCGACCTCGAGGTCGGTGACGTCGGATCCGACCGACTCGACATGTCCGGCCCCGTCCGCGCCGAGGATGTGGGGCAAGTTCAGCTTCAGTGTCGGGATCCCCGCGCGGACGAAGAGGTCCAGGTGGTTCAGGGCGGCCGCGTGGGTTCGGACCAGGACCTGGTCCGGCCCGATCACCGGATCCGGAAAATCCGTGACGAACTCGAGGACCTCGGGCCCGCCGTACTGCGGCAGGACGACGGCCTTCAGCGTACCACCTGCGCGACCGCGGCGAACGGAGCGGACCTAGATAAGGGCCGCCGTCCCGTCAGCGCACGTTGTACCCTTTGGCCTGGAGCAGGCGCACGACGTCTTTGCGATGGTCGCCCTGGAGCACGATCACGCCACCTTTGCCGGAGCCGCCGGTGGCGAGGCCCTTCTTCAAGTCCCTCGCCAGTTTCTCGGCCTCGTCCGGTTTCGTTTCGAGGCCTCGCACGACGGTCACGGCCTTGCCGTAGCGGCGCGTATCCATCTCGACGGACAGCTGGGTCGTCTCGCGGCCCAGGTCCTCGCAGACGCAGATCTCCTTGGGCAACCCGCAGGTCGGGCAGATCCCCGCGATCAAGCCGCCTCCGATGGGTTCTCCTTCGTGAGGAGGAAATCCTTCAGTAGACGATAGTGTTTTCGGATGGTGACCTCGCTGACCCCGGTCAGGCGGGCGATCTGCGCCTGCGTCAGGGGCACATCGAGGTCCTCGGACGCCAGGTATAGGGCGCCGGCGGCGATCCCCACGGGGGAGTTCGCCTCGAGGATCTTCGAATCCTTCCCTTGGGCCACCAGGCTCAAGGCCCGCTCGCCGACCCGCGCATCGAGGCCCAGCTGGGAGGCGAACCGCGGGACGAAGTCCTCCGCCCGGCTCGCCCGGCTGAACACCCCGAGTTCCCGCGCGATGATCTTCGCGGTCAGGGACACTCGGTGGACCGTCACGCCCGTCGCCTCCGCGAGTTCGTGCAGCCCTCGGGGGGCCCCGAGCTGCTTCGCGGCCAGGTAGACGACCGCGGCGACGATCGCATCCATCGAGCGACCGCGGGACAGGCCCGCCTCAATCGCGCGCCGCAGCAGGATCGCGGCCCGCTCCCGGAAGGCCGGGGCGAGCCCGAGTCGAGAGGACAAGCTGGAAAGTTGCGCCAAGCCCGGCGCGAGCGCCCGCTCCGTGCGATCGTAGCGGGTCCACCGGCTCACCCGCCGCAGGCGGTTCAGGGCGGCCACGCTCCGGGCGTCGATGGGATTCCCCTTCGCATCCCGAAGGCCATTTCCGACCATAGAGCCGAGCCCTTTGTCGGGCGCCATCACGGACGGCGGCGGACCCGCACGGATCCGGTCGTCCCCTTCGAACGTCGTCCAGTCGGGCCCTTGGTCCACCAGGCCCTCGTCGACGACGAATCCGCAGTTGTCGCACACGCGTTCCCCGCGGACCGGGTCCACGTAGAGGGCGAAGCTCCCGCAGTTCGGGCATCGGGTGGGATCCCGACCTTCGGTGGGTTCCTTCCGCTCCCGCGGGAACGTCACGTCGCGCCCTTCGGTCGTAGCAAATTGACTCATTGCGTCACCTCGCGAGATCCGGCCGCCATGGCCCATCGCGTCGCCCAGACCTCCAGGTCGCGGATCGCCTCGAACAGGTCCTGCCCTTTCGGCGACAGGCGGTACTCGACCGCCACGGGCCGATCCAGGTGGACCTTCCGCTCCGCGATCCCGACCTCCTCGAGCTCCTTCAGCGTCTTCGCGAGGGAGCTCTGGCAGATCCC
>VBLS01000217.1 GCA_005878635.1 Methanobacteriota archaeon
GCGCTACGAGTCGCCCTCGCGGCGCGGGAGAGCATCCGCAGGGGCCGCGAGATCGACCTTGCTGCCTAGCCAGCCGACCTCGCTCAACGGTGCGCGAAATACGCGCGCACCTCGGCCTTGCTCACGTGGTCGATCCGCGCAAACCCGACCCGCTCGAACTGCACGACGTCGTCGACCTTGAGAGACGCCACGAGGGGCTCCCCGAGCCCACGGAGTTCCCGAGGCTCGGGGGATTCCGTAGCGTCCGGCAACACGAGGTGCACGTTGACCCCGTGCATCACCCACTGAATCTTCGGGAGGTCCTTATTCTCCATGGAAACGAACTTGGCCCGCTTGTCCAGGATCACGTTGCAGAAGTCCTTGAGTCTCACTTCCTTGCCGCGGAACTTTGCGAAGTCCTCCCCCGGAACATGGACCTTTGGCCCGGCCGCAATCTCCCTCACCCCACGCCCCGGGAAATCCGGATGGAGCGGCGCCTTCACGTGCTCGATCGGCGGCAGGCCCGAGATCTCGACCGAGACCGGATCCGGGACGAAGAAGTACCGGTTCGCGTCCTTGTCGATCCTCTTTCGGTTCTCCGCGTACAACGCCTCCGCAGGCACCTCGATGTCGTTCAGGCTGAGGCCGAAGGAAAGGACGAACTCCCGCAGGGCCGCGGGGCGGATCCCCCGGCGCCGGAGGGATTGGAGGGACCACGTCCGCGGATCGTCGATCCCCGTCAGCCGGCCCGCCGCGATCTCCCGGCGGTAGCGCGACTTCGACAGCTCGAGATCCTTGAACCGTAGGATCCCGAAGTGGACGAATTCCGGTCGCGTCCGGATCCCGAGGACGTCCCAGATCCACGTCTCCATCTGATCCTCCATGACCAGGTCTTTCCCGCGGAGGACGTGCGTGATGCCGAGCAGCGAATCGTCGACGGCCCAGGAGAACTCGAGCATCGGCCACACGCGGTAGCGGTCCCCCACCCGCGGATGATCGCGTTCCGCGATCCGAAAGAGCACCCGGTCCCGGAACGCCGGGTTCGGATGGGCCATGTCGGTCTTCAGGCGGACCACGGCTTCGCCTTCGCCGTACTCGCCCGCGAGCATCGCCTTCCACATCGCGATCGTCTCGTCCACGTCCTGCGTGCGGTGGACGCAGGCGCGCTTCGCCTCGCGGTTCTTGCGGAGGGTCTCCGGGTCGCACTCGCACACGTAGGCCTCACCGGTCGCGAGCAGCTTCTCCGCCCATTCGTAATGGAAGGGGATCCGGTCGCTCTTGTAGAGCACCTCGTGGTATTCGACCCCGGCCCAGTCGAGGCCCTCCTTGACCTGGTCGTAGGCCTCCGGCAGGAGCGGCTTGTCCTCCGACCCGATCGTATCGTCGAAGACGAGGAGCAGGCGGCCGCGGTACGTCTTCGCGTAGGCATCGTTCAGGACGAAGGCCCGGGCGTTCCCGATATGCAACGGTCCGCTCGGGTACGGGGCGAGGCGCAGGACCACCTGCCCTTCGACGGCCTTCGGAAGGGGCGCGAGTTCCTTCGGTCCCGCGGCCGGAGTCGGCTTCTCGAGCAGCTCCGGGGCGATCGAAGCGAGTTCGGCCCGCTGCGCGTCCGGCGAGAGGCGATTGACGTCGGCGACGACGCGCTCCACCTGAGCCGCGGCCTCGCGGGCCCGCGATCGGAGGCTGGCATCCTCCGCCAGCAGATGTCCGAGGACGGCCTTCGCATCCGCCTTCCCTCCATGCAGGACGGCATTTTGCAAGGCGACTTTGCGCGCGGATTCGAGGCCCACGCGCGTCCGAACCGGGGCCGCGTATTAAGACTTCTGGGGACGCGACCAATTCGCGAGCCGCCGCCGTCGAAGAGGTATCCTGAACACAACCGATGCGTGATAGTAATATTCTCCCGAGGAGACATCCCGGGGCGTGGGCCGGGCGTGGTGGGCGCCGCCCCGAGGCGGGCGACGCGGAGGGCGGATCTTCGCCCTCGAGATTGGCTTCTTCCTGGTGGCGACGGCCGGGATCGCCGCCGCGACCTCTCCCACCCTGTCGCAGGTCGCCCCGGATCTGTGGCTCGCGAATCCGACGGTCAGCCCGATGCCTCCGTACGAGGGCGACGTCGTCCACGTCACCGTGACGGTCGCGAACGTGGGCGACATCGCGGCCTCCACCGCCGCGGTGGAGCTGATCGATTCGCGTCCGAACGGAGATATCATCACGATCGGGCGGTCGTCGATCGCCAATCCGCTCGGTCCGGACCAGTCCGTCGTCCTCGAGGCGCCTCCCTTCTTCGCCGTGGGGACCGGAGAGCACACGCTGACGCTCCGAGTGACCGACGTCACCCCCGCGGAATCGAATGCGAGCCATGGCGTGTTCTCGATGCGGATGCCGGTTCTTCCCGCAGAAGTGTCCCCACCGCCGCCAACCTCTTCCGATGGCCTTCGGGCGGAAGCCCTCGAGGCGCTCGGGGTCGGTGCAGTCCTCGGATTCCTCTTCGTCGTCGCCGCGATCGGCATCGCGATCGCCTTCGTCGCTCGAAGGCGCGCCGCGGAACTCGAGCCTCCTCCCCCGGAACCGCGGGACGAATCGCCGCCGCCCCTCTGGCCTCCGTGAATCCCGGCCTCCCGAACGCGTCACAACCTTTCTATCCGAACCTCCGATACGGCGCCGGGATTCCCATGGCGATCCGAACGTGGCTTGACCGGTTCGGCCGAGACGTGGTCCGCA
>VBLS01000218.1 GCA_005878635.1 Methanobacteriota archaeon
CCTGCTGACGCCGGAACAGGCGAACGAGGCGATCACGCCGCAAACTCGGATGCTCCTCCTGATCGATCCGAACAATCCGCTCGGGTCCGGGTACTCGCGGGACCAGGTGCGCGGCCTGACCGAGGTTGCGCGGGATCACGACCTGTGGATCGTTGACGATGTAACTTACCGCGATTTCAACCCGGACCACGTCTTGGCGTCGGGGTTCTATCCGGAGAAGACCCTCGTGTCCTATTCCTTCAGCAAGGGCCCCGGTCTCGCGGGGATGCGGATCGGTGCGATCCTCGCCCCGTCGGAGGGCCCGAGGTCCGAGCACGGGCCGCACGGCATCGTGATGCAGGGCCTCCGGAAGATGGACACGAACGTGCTCGGGGTCAACGTGCTGGCCCAGCGGGCGGCGCTCGCCGCCCTCCGGACGAAAAAGGAATGGCTCCCCGAGGTCCGTCGCGCCTGCGCGCGGAACCAGGAGATTATCCGCGCGGCCGTCAAGAAAGTCGACGGGGCCTCATTCCCGGTCTATCCTTCGAAGGCGAACATGTTCGTGATCGACCTCTCTGAGGCCCGCGTCGATCCGGAACGGGTCGAGGAGCGACTTCTCTTCGACCACCTCGTGCACACCCGGGCCGGTTCGTACCTGTCGAAGAAACACGGGGCCGAATTCCTGCGGGTGTCTTTCACCGTGTCCGAGGCGGATTGCCAACGATTCGCCGACGCCTTCCCGATCGTCATGGAGACCCTCGCAAAGTGAGCGCGACAGGCTCATAGCCTGGGACCTCTCTCCGGAGGCGAGACTATGGGATTCCTGCAAGATCTCGCGGGCCGCGTCGAAGAGGTGGCCGTGTCCGGCGGCAAGTTCGCGGACGCGTTCGTCCGGACCGCGGGGGCGGCCGTGGCCGGCGCCCTCGTCTTCGTCGAGAAGGAGATCGGGTACGCGCAAAGAGCGGCGAAGCGTCCGAAAGCGGAGCGCCGCGGAGACAAACAGGTCCCGCACAAGTGAGCGACGCTGGACCGAGGACATCCGCCGTGCGCTCGAAAGCTACTTAGCGTTCGCTCGCGGTTGCCCGACCGCTCTGGGGTGGATTCGTGGGCAAGTCCGAGTATCTCAACTTCGTGAATGGCGAATGGGTCCCGTCACACACGGAAGCGACGTACACGGTGATCAATCCCGCGACGGGAGGGAAGATCGCCGCGGTGCCGCAATCGGACCTGCAAGATACGCGGGCGGCCATCGACGCCGCCCGCGAGGCGTTCGACAAGGGGAAGTGGCCCCGCCTGACGCCGGGCGACCGCGCCGCGGCCTTGTTCAAGCTCGCGAACCTGATCGAGGCGGAGATGGATCGCCTCGGCCCGCTCGAGTCTCAGAACCAGGGGAAGACGATCAAGCAGGCGCGGGACGGCGACCTGCCGTTCAGCGTCGACAACTTGCGGTTCATGGCGGGCGCAGCGCGCACCCTCACCGGGCAGGCCTCGATGGAGTACGCCTACGGAGCGACGAGCCTCCTCCGTCGGGAGCCGATCGGGGTCATCGGTCAGATCACGCCCTGGAACTATCCGTTCATGATGGCGATCTGGAAGCTCGCGCCGGCGCTCGCGGCCGGCAACACGACCGTCCTGAAGCCCGCTTCGCTCACGCCGCTCACGACCCTGGAGCTGGGCAAGCTCGTCGAGCAGGCGGGCATCCCCGCGGGGACCGTGAACTTGATCACCGGGCCGGGGGCCGTGGTCGGGAACGAACTCGCGTCGAGCGACAAGGTCGACATGGTCTCCCTCACCGGCGACACCGCGACGGGCAAGGAGATCATGAACGCCGCCAAATCGAACGTCAAGAAGCTGCACCTCGAGCTCGGCGGCAAGGCGCCCTTCGTCGTCTTCGATGACGCGAACATCGCCGCGGCTGCGGAGGGGGCCGTCGCGGCCTCCATGGTGAATGGCGGCCAAGATTGCACGCAAGCCGCGCGCTTCATCGTCCACGACAAGGCCTACAAGAAGTTCCAGGAGAAGTTCCTCGAGCGGCTCAAGACCGTCCGGATGGGCGATCCGCTCCAGCGGTCGACGGACCTCGGCCCCCTGGTTTCGTCGAAGCAGCGGGACAAGGTCGAGGACTATGTCGAGATCGGCAACGACGAAGGCGCGAAGCTCGCCCTCGGTGGCAAGCGTCCGAAGGGCAAGGCGTTCGACAAGGGTTGGTTCTACGAACCGACGGCCTTCGTGGACACCGATCCCTCCATGCGGATCGCGCGGGAGGAAGTGTTCGGACCCGTGGTGAATGTCCAGAAGTTCTCGGACGAGGAGGAGGCGATCAACGCGGCCAACGACGTCGTCTACGGCCTCTATTCGTCCGTGTGGACGAAGGACGTGCAGCGCGCGCACCGGGTGGCGAACGCCCTCCGCTTCGGGGCCGTCGAGATCAACGACCACCTACCGATCGTGAGCGAGATGCCCCACGGCGGCTACAAGCAGAGCGGGTTCGGGAAGGACCTCTCCGTGTACAGCCTCGAGGATTACACGCAGATCAAGCATGTGTTCATCGATCTCACGGACGCCGTGCGGAAGCCCTGGCACTACCTCACGTTCGGCGATCCGACCTGACGCGCCGGGCCGAATCCTCACGCGCCGATCCGCCGATCCGACCACGCCATCGGGAGTTCTCGGGCCTCCCACTCGTCGAAGACCCGCTCTCGGTCCAAGGCCTCGGGAGGATGGACGCCGGGCCCTGGGGTCGCCAGGTCCGCGATCATCGCGACGCCAATGGCCGCCCCGACCGCCCGGAGATAATTGACGGCCGTCGTGGACCGACGTCGGTTCGCGTCCGCCTGCGGCATCGTGACGTCCCCGCGGCGCACGACCCGCTCGCCGTCGCGCGTCCCTTCGACCTCC
>VBLS01000219.1 GCA_005878635.1 Methanobacteriota archaeon
AACAAGAGGCGCGACACGACCGTCGAGGCCCTCAAGGTCACGGGCCTCCTGCCCGCCTTCGCCGTCGTCCTCGGCGGCGATTCCGTGCCGCGCAAGAAACCGTTCCCCGATCCGATCTTCCAGGCTGCGAAGACCCTGGGAGTCCAGGCCGCCGAATGCGCCGTCGTCGGGGACACCGAGAATGACGTGCGCGCCGCGAAGGGAGCGGGCGCCCGGTCGATTGGAGTCACCTGGGGCTACGGCACTCGAGATTCATTGGAGGCCGCAGGCGTCGACCATCTGATTGAGACGCCGGAGGCGTTGCCGCCGCTGCTGAGGGCCCTCACACCCAGTAAGGCTGCTTGAGGTACTTGTACACGGACATGACCGCGGTCACCGCCTCGCCGCAACCGGTCACGATCCGCTTGTCCTTCCCGGGATACGAGACGATGTCGCCGCACGCGTAGATCCCGCGGACGGAGGTCGACATGTCCGCCTTGACCTTGATCAACCGCTCCCCTTCGAGTTCGATCCCCCACTTCGGGAGGGGCGTGATCTTCGGCTGGAAACCGATGTTCACGATCACGGCGTCGACGTCGAAGACCTGCTTCTGCAGCGTGCGGTTGTCGTAGACCACCGCCCGCTCGACGCGGCCCTCCCCCTCGATGCTCGTGACCTCGGAGTTGAACAGGACCTGGATCGGGCTCTTCAGGACCGCCTCGACGCTCTTCTCCATCGCCCGGAACTCCCCGCGGCGGTGGACGAGGATCACCTGCTTCGCGGCGGCGAAGATCTCGAGCGCGATCTCGAGGGCGCTGTCGCCTCCGCCGACGACGATCACGCGTTTCCCTTTGAACTCGTGGCGGTCCCGGACGCGGTACTCGACGCCCTTCCCCTCGAGTTCGGCCTCGCCGGGGACGTCGAGCCGCTTCGGTTCGAACAGTCCCATGCCCATCGCCAGCAGGATGGTCCGGGTCTCGTACGCGTTGCCCTCGCGGGTTCGGACCCGGAAGCCCGAGGGTATCCGCTCGAGGTCCACGACCTCCTCGGATTGCAGTTCCGCGCCGCTTTCGCGGGAATGGAGGGCGAACAGCTGTGCGAGCTCGCCGCCCTCGATCGCGATGTAGCTCGGGTAGTCGTAGACGGACTTCGTCGGGTAGAGCCACTCCAGTTGGCCGCCCATCGCCTGGGCCTCGAGGATCAGGGTCGAGAGCTTCCTCGTGCGGGCATAGACGCCCGCCGTAAGGCCTGCCGGGCCACCCCCGATGATGAGCAGGTCGTACACCATTCACAGAAGCGACAGATTCCCTCTCTTTTAAACGTTGGGGCCTCAAGGTCGACCGTGGCACGGAAGGCCATGGCTTTTTTATGATTACATGAATAGTAATATGCCTCCCCGCGAGCCTCCGAACGACGACCGCGATACCTTTAAATTCGTGGTGCTGGCTACAGGACGCTCGCAGAAGGGATGTGGCATGGCCTTCATCAAGAAACCTTTTAGGCGTCTGGCCGAGGGCGCCGCCTCGGAGGCGGACACCTACATCGACCTGGCGGAGCTGAGCTTCGAGAACGAGGGCGGGACGCTCGGGGAGCCCGCGGAACACCTGGTCAAGGTCGCCGAGGTCTATCGGTACGAGGACATCGCCGACCTGACGACGCACGTGTACAACGGGAACATCCTGCTGATCGACTACACGAGCCTCGCCAGCGACGACCTGGCCCTGAAGCGCATCACGGCGGAGCTGAAGAGCGCGGTGCGGGACAGCGGCGGCGACGTCGCGGTCGTCGGCAAGAACCTCATGTGCGCGACGCCCGCGGGGATCAAGATCGACCGCGCCAAGATCAAGGGCGCCTTCTGAGCCGGTTCAGCGTCCCCATCGGGACGATTTCGGGGCCTCGTACGGACGCGCGGCGAAGCCTTTGTCGTACGTCAGGACGAAGTAGTCCCGCGAGTGGTTCGTGTGGCGCATCTTCGCGCAGCGGAACAGCAGCTGGACCTTCCCCTCGCCGGCCCCGCTGAAGCGGAGTTCGAAGACGCCGTCCGCGAGGAAGGCCACGTCATGCGAGATCCCGCCTCCCGCGGGCTCCACGTTCGCGATCGCGTACGTCGTCACGCCCATCGATCGCAGGAAGTGGAAGAAGTGGAACAGCTCGTTCCGGGCGTCCTCGAGGTGCGCCATCGACGCGAGGACGTCCATCGTGTCGATCACGAGCAGGTCGAACCGCTCCCGCTGGTACCGCCGGACGAGGAACTCCTTGAGGACGCGGAGCCAATCGCGGATGTCCTCGGCCCCCTCCCGTTCGATCCGCAGGCGCGCGATGTCGACGAGGAAGTCGTCCTCCTTGCCGAGGCCCAGGTGCCGCATCGTCCGCGAGATCGAGTCGCGGCTCTCCTCGACGGTCACGTAGACGCCGCGGCGCCCCGCGGCCCGGTTCTTC
>VBLS01000220.1 GCA_005878635.1 Methanobacteriota archaeon
TCGTTCGACAACTGGGGATTCGCCTCAATGGCGCGCGCTCCGACCGTCGCATAGAGGATCGCTTCCTCGTTCCGGGCGATCATGCTCGTCCCGATGGCGGTGGCCGCCCGTCCGGAGAAGCCGATGAAATAGGCGAGCGAGGCGGTCAGGAATAGGTCGTTCAACAGGATCAGCGGCACTGCGATTATGAGCATCGGCAGGACCGACGGCAGGGCGGAGAGATCGATGAGCATCCCGAAGCTGAGGAAGAAGATCGCGACGAACGCGTCCCGGAGGGACTCCATCTTCACCTTCAGTCGGCCGGCGATCCGCGTGTCCGCGAAGACCATCCCCATGAAGAAGGCGCCGACGATGGCGGGGATGCGGAAGGCCTCCGCCAACGCCGCGGCGAGGAAGACCGTCCCGAGGGCGAAGAGGACGAACAGCTCCTCGCTCTTGATCCGCTCGAAGACGGCCGCGGTCCGCGGCACCACGATGCCCGCGAGCAAGGCGAAGAAGCCGATGAACAGGCCGACGCCAGCGAAGAGGCCCGTGACGTCGACCGGCGTCTCGGAGGGCAGGATCATCCCGTTGGCGAGGGTCAGGATGAACATCGCGAGGAACGACTCGAGGATCACCATGCCCAGGAGGAATTCCGTCTCCTTGTTGCCCAGCCGCTTGAGGTCGATGAGCGATTTGGCGGCGATCGCGGAGCTGGACATGCCGATCACCCCGGCCATGAAGATCGTGTCGATGACCGGCCACCCGAGCCAGGCCCCGATGACGAATCCCGCGAAGAAATTCACCGCGAGGTTCGTCGCCGCGAGGATCGCGGCGGCCTCTTTCGTCTTCATGAGCTTCGTGATGCTGAACTCGAGCCCGACGAAGAAGAGGAGCAGGACGAGGCCCAGCTGCGAGATGCTCTCGAGGAAGACGCTGTCCGACAGGATCCCGTCGTACGACCCTCCGAGCAGCCGGAGGTGGATGTTCGGGCCGATCAGGATGCCCGCGATGATGTAGCCGATGATGATCGGAAGGCGGACCCGCGACGCGATCGCGGCCCCGACGAACCCGACGCTCGCGATGACCCCGACGTCGAACATGATGGACGTCGTCTCAATCACGAGGACTCGCTTCCCGGTCCGGGTCCGCGGCGAGCGCGGTCGCTGGAAGCGTCCGCGCGAGAACCGAGGTTCCCATCCCGATGGGTCGCATCGCGATTCGTCGTACAAATAGGCGTTGTCAAGGCGGAACGGACGGCGGATCGCGCGGATTCGACGGATGTCCGGGACGACCTTTATTACGCGTGCGCGGGTTCGGCGCACGATGGCCGACGAGTGGCACTCCTTGCCGGCCGACGATGTCCTCCGGAGACTCGACGCCTCTCCCTTGGGCCTCAACGCGAGCGACGCCGCCCGTCGGTTGGCTCGAATCGGTCCCAACGAACTCGTGCGGACGGCGCGCATCAGCCCGTGGAGGATCCTGCTCGCCCAGTTCGTCGACGTCCTCGTGATCGTCCTCATCATCGCGGCGATCATTTCGGCCGTCCTCGGCACCCTGCAGGGGGAACTCGCGGACCTCTATGACGCGATCCTGATCGTGGCGATCGTGATCATGAACGCGATCCTCGGCTTCGTCCAGGAGTACCGGGCCGAGAGGTCCCTGGAGGCCCTCAAGGGCCTCGCCGCGCCGAAGGCCCACGTACTCCGCGAGGGCGGGATCGTGGCCATCCCGTCCCGCGAGCTCGTCCCCGGCGACGTCACGGTCCTGGCCGCGGGAGACCGCGTCGCGGCGGATGCGCGCCTCCTCGAGGCCGCCGGCCTCCGCCTCAACGAGGCCTCGCTCACGGGGGAATCGCAGCCGGTCGTCAAGGCGATCGAGCCTCTGCCGCGCGACTCCTTCGTCGGCGACCGGAAGAACATGGTGTTCATGGGGACCGCGGTCGAAGGAGGCCGCGGGAAGGCGGTCGTCGTCGAGACCGGGATGGCAACCGAGCTCGGGAAGATCGCCGGCCTCGTCCAGCAGGAGACGAAGGAAGAGACGCCGCTCCAGAAGCAGCTCGACCGCCTCGGGCGTCAGATCGGGATCGCCATCCTTTCCGCCGCGGCCTTGATCTTCGGCATTGGCGTCCTACGGGACCCGGGACACATCGAGCTCATGTTTCTCACGGCGGTCGGCCTCGCGGTCGCTGCGATCCCGGAAGGCCTCCCTGCCATCGTCACGATCAGCCTCGCGCTGGGCCTGCAACGCATGATCCGCCGGGGCGCGTTGATTCGAAAGCTCCCCGCCGTGGAAGCGCTGGGAGCCGCGAGCGTCATCTGCTCCGACAAGACGGGGACGCTGACGAAAGGGGAGATGAACGTTCGAATCTTGCTCGCGGGGCCTCGATCGTACGAGGTCACCGGGGAAGGATTCGACCCGAAGGGGACGGTCAAGGCGGACGGCTCCCTCGCGGACCTAGCCGCGGACGCGGCTTTGAGGAAGCTCCTGGAATGCGGAGTCCTGTGCAACGACGCGACCCTCAAACGAGAGCGCGACCGGTGGGTCGTGGAGGGCGATCCGACGGAAGGAGCCCTCGTCGTGGCGGCGGTCCGGGCAGGCCTGGATGTCGGTGCCGTCCGAACGCGCTGGCCTCGAGTCGCGGAGGTCGCGTTCACGTCCGAGCGCAAGAAGATGTCCACGCTTCACGCGGCCCTGCCCCCGTCCGAGGTCCAGGAGATCCTCGCGGTCCCGGAAGGGGAGCGGCATCAAAGGCTCCAGGATTTGAATCTCGTCCTCCATGTGAAGGGAGCTCCCGAGCGCATCCTCGCGGCCTGTTCTCATCATGTCGTCGATGGGGAGCGCAAGCCTCTCTCCGATAACGATCGCAGGCAGTACCTGTTC
>VBLS01000252.1 GCA_005878635.1 Methanobacteriota archaeon
TCCAGGATTGGTACCGACGGGACGACGATGGTCAACCGATGTCCGCCGAGTGGCGCAACATCCTCGGACAGCTCCAAATCGCTCTGACCACGAAGAAACCACCCGCCCTGAAGGCCGCGGGCGCCTAAGGCCCGCAGGAGGTGCAATCTCGGGAGCGCGTGATCGCATGTGATCGGAAGGCGCGGGGATCGTAGCGATGACGGCGTCACGCCGAGGGATCCTCGCTCCGTGGCGACGGGCCCATCCAAGGTCTTCGCGCTCTCCGACCACCCTGAAGGACCGATTCGGGAGCCGCCACGGAAGCGCCATAAGCTGGCCGCGACGCCCCGGGACGAAGGCGGAGCGTGCGTGGCGAAATGTCCATTTTGCGACCATCGGAACGGTCGAAGCGATGCTTTTATTTGGAGGGCATGCCCGTGCGCCACCAACGGATGGGATGCAGATGCCGACCCTCAACCGACGCATTCTCGTGGCGGCCACGCTCGCCGTCCTCCTCCTCGGGTCCCTCGGAATTGCGGTGCCCGCGGCGGGGGCGCGCGACTTGCCGATCCAACTGTACGGAAGCCGCACCACCGGCTGGGGACTCACGAACAGCTCGCTGAGTATTCCGGGTCCCTCGCTGTCCGTCGAGGTGGGAGACAACGTGACGTTGAACCTCACGTCCTTCGACGGGAACCGGCACAACTGGTACATTGACTACAACAACAACTCCGCCGTCGACGCGAACGAGACGTCCTCGAGCTCGCCCACGACGCGCGGCAACGTCGTCTGGAACTTCACGGTCGGCAACCGGACCGGGACCTTCGTCTACCGTTCACGAGTCGGCGGTGACGGGAACATGTGGGGCAACATCACGGTCTCCACCGCGGGAGGCTTGGGGACGATCCTCGGCAACCCCCTCGTCGTGATCGGCATGGTCGTGGTCTTCGGCGCGATCCTCGCGATCGCCATCTGGGCCTACCGACGCCCGAGGCATCCTCCGGAACCGCCGCAGTCCCAGTGAGTCTCAACCGCACCAAGGACGGAGGCCCCGGAGCCTTCTTAGGCCGTGCCTCCATGCCATTCGCGTGACGCGCCTCTCCGACATCGGCGAGCGCGGTGCGATCGAGATCCTCGCCCGGATCTACGACCGCGGGCAGCCCATCGGGCTCGGCCATGACTGCGGCGCCGTCGAGTGGGGGGACGATTACCTCGTCGTGACGACGGACGTCGTGAACCAGAAGACGCACGTTCCTCCGGGGGCGGCCCCGACGCAGATCGGATGGTACGCGACCGCGGTGAACCTGAGCGACATCGCGGCGGCGGGGGCGCGACCCCTCGGCTTCGTCACCGCGCTTTCGTTGCCCGCCGACACCGACGTCGAGTTCCTGAGGGGCCTCGCGCAGGGCATGGAGGATTGCGTCCGCGAGTTCGACATCGCGGTCCTCGGAGGCGACACGAAGGAGTCGCCGGTCCTCTCGATCGCCGGCACCGCGTTCGGCCGCGTGCGGAAGGACCGGATCCTCCTGCGGACGGGCGCGAAGCCCGGGGACGTGATCGTCGTCACAGGGGAGATCGGCCGGGCGGGACACGCCGCGCGCCTCCTCGAAGGGAACCGCGCCCTCCGATCGGAGGCCTTAGACCAATTGCTCCGGCCCTATCCCCGGATCGCCGAAGGCATGTTCCTCTCCGAGTCCGGCGCCGTCACGAGCTGCATCGATCTCTCCGACGGCCTCGGCGTGAGCGTCGCCCAGCTCGCGGCGATGACCCACCTCTCGTACCAGATCGACTTCGACGCGTTGCCCCTCTACCGCGGCTTGAAGGATTTGCCGCCCGCGGCCGCGAAGGACCTCGCCCTCTACTACGGAGGAGACTACGAACTCCTCGCCACGGTCCGCCCGGAGGCGGTCGGCGTGCTCCTGGAACGTTGGTCGGGCGCCGGGCGCGGCCAGAAGCTCACGGTCATCGGCAAGGTCGCGGCCTCCGGCGGGAACGTGCTCGTGACGAAAACCGGGAGGGAGCCGCTCCTGGCCAAGGGCTGGGAGCACTTCCGTTCGTCCGTGATTCGGTAACCCGAGCCCAAAGTATTTTGCTCCGAGACGGGCAGTGTACCGAGGACGATGATCTCGGAGAAGGAAGTCCTCGACGTCCGCGAGCCACCGGGCAAGGCGATGGGCAAGGTCGCCGAGCTCTGGAAGCCCGTCGAAGGCACGAACAAGATCATGTGCACCGCGTGCGCGCGGTACTGCAAAATCGGCGAGGGCCAGGTGGGCCTGTGCGGCATCCGCGGCGTGCACGAGGGCAAGCTCTGGCTCTACGTGTACGGACGGGTGATCACCGGGCACGTCGATCCGATCGAGAAGAAACCGGTGTCGCACTATCGGCCCGGATCGAAGATCTTCAGCATCGCGACGACCGGTTGTAATTGGCTTTGTCATCCTGCTGGGACTCCCATTCTCCTTCATGACGGGTCGACGAAGCCGGTCGAAGAGATTCGCGAAGGAGACGCTCTCTGGTCGGTCACCAATCTGAACGGTCGGACCGCGCCGGCCATCGTCACCGGGAGCGGCTCTCGAAGAGCCGAGACTTTCCGAATCTCCATCGCGGGAACTAAGACTCGATTGCTCGCGACTGCGGATCACC
>VBLS01000253.1:0-2415 GCA_005878635.1 Methanobacteriota archaeon
CGTGTCCGTCAACGGGGTCACGCCGTCCGCCTGGTAGATCGTCACGGTCCAGCCATGGCCCGAGGTCGGCGCGAGCTCGATCGTGTCGGGGAGGCCGCCCTTGTTGCGCACGTCCATCGGCGCGGCCGCGGTGTCGCCCGGCTGCAGCGGGAAGTACGCCCGCGGGCCGATGCCGACGCCCGGCAGGGGGACGGTCGTCGTGAGCTTCTCGACTTTGAAGCGACTCACGTCGTTGCTCGACGTGAACGTCACGAGCGAGAGCTCGGTGTCTCCCGCATTCACGGTGGCGGGGACGGTGACCGTTATGACGACATCGGCAGACGCGCCGGTGGCCAGGGAGCCCGTGTCCGGGATCCCGTCGCCGTCCGTGTCCGGGAGTGGCGTGACGCCGTCGGCTTCGTAGAGGACCACGGCCCAGCCGTGGGCGCCGAGCGTGATCGTCGCGTCAAAGGTGTCCGGTCCGGAGATGCCGACGTTCTTCACGTTGACCGAGTAGGTGACCGTGTTGTCGGGCACCGAGTCCTGCGCCTGGGCGCCCGGCTTGAGCAGGAGTCCGACCGGCAGCTGTCCGAGGAAGCCGTAGATGTTCCCGTCGTTGTCCTCCAACCAGACCCAGCCATCGGAGACCGCGGGGAAGGACGTCGAGCCGCTGCTCGATGAGAGCCCGTCCTGATCCACGATCGTCCCGTCCGCCACGTCGATGGAGTACAACGGACAGAACCAGCACGTCCCGTACAGGAAGCCGTTCGCGTAGGCGGGCGCGGTGCCGACCGGGCCGGCCACGCTCGTCCGCCAGATGAGGTGCCCGTCCGTCGCGTCGAGGGCGACGTAGGTCGCGGCGAAGGTGCCGAAGTAGATGTTGACCCCGTCGTACACGGCCGCGGATGCGTCAATCAGGTTGAATCCGCCCGTGGACCAGGCCGTCGCGCCGGTGAGGGCGTCCAGCGCCCACTCCGTGCCGGCGTACGTCCCGACGTAGACGTTGCCCTGCGCGTAGAGGGCTGTGGTCGTGATCGTCGAGTCGAGGGTGTGGCTCCAGATCAGCGCGCCGCTGAACTCGTCGAGGGCGAAGACGGTCCCGGCGATGGTCTCGAAGTACGCGATGCCGGCGTTGATCGTCGCGCCGGAGGCGATCGCGAGGCCGTCCAGCTGGAACGTCCATGCGACCGTGCCGTCGGCCGCATTGAGGGCGTACGCCTGCTGTCCCCATGTCGTGCCGAAGACGAGGTCGTCCGCGAAGGCCATGACGTTCCGGGCGTTGAAGTCGAGCTGGGTGTCGGAGATCCCGACGACCCAGATCGTGTCGCCCGTCACGTCATTGAGGGCGTACACGTACCCGCCCGACGGTCCGTAGAACGTCGCGTACAGGACCCCGTTCGCGACGGTCGGCGTGCTCGTGTAATAGAACTGGCCTCCGAGTGTTCGGCTCCAGAGGACTTCGCCCGAGTACGGATCCCGCGCCCGCAAGGTCCCGTCGAGCGGGTTCGAGAAGAGGATCCCGTCCGCCATGACCGGGCCGTTCCAGCGGTTGATCAGGAACGGACCGTCCGTCCACTGCTGCTCCATCGGCGGCAGGTGATTGCTCGGGGAGATGCCCTGCCGCGGCTGGTTGTTGTGGAACGTCGGCCACTCCGGGCTCGGCGGAGCCGTTGGCGGCTTGAGCGGCGTCGTGAGCGTGTAGTACGCCGAGTTGTTGTTGTCCAACGCCGTGTTCCCGGCCTCGTCCGTCGATTGGACGGCGAAGAAGTAGGTCGTGTTGTCCGTCAGTCCGCTCAGGACGACCGAATGCGACAGCGTGCGCGTCGCGGAACCGACCGTGTTCCCGGGCGGCGTGGTCGTGCCGAAGTACACGAGCGAATCGGACAGCTCGTCCGTCGTCCAGCCGATGTCCGCGCGGTTGAACCGTAGGTTCGACGCGCCGACGCCGGAGATGATCGGCGGGGAGTCGTCGACGACCGCATAGGCGTACGTCGGCCCGCTGCCACCCTGCCCGTTGTTATTGTCGTAGTACATCGCGGTAATGTTATCCCCGTTCGCGACCTCGAGGAATCCGTCTCCCGGATTCGCAGGTCCGAGGGCGAGCGGGATGGATCCGGCGAAGACCGAGCTCGCGTTGCCGGTCTCCGTCAAGGTCACGAGTTCCGGCGTGGACTCTGTGTCGGAGCTCATGTTGACCTGCGCGGTGTCCGGCACGTTCGGGTCGAGGTTGAGGCCCGTGTCGACGACCTTGATGTTGACCGTCGCCGAGGACTGGTAGCGGTGGTGGTCCAATCCGATGACGCCCCGCTCCGTCGCAATGCCGCCCGTCATCACGAGGGCGTAGGACTGCGGACCTTGCGGCACGTCGAACCCGGTGACCGTGATGGTCCACAGGCCGGCCTGGACGTTGGAGATCACCAGGACGGCCTCGACGTT